>JANNSW010000311.1:0-1602 GCA_031403055.1 Hyphomicrobiaceae bacterium
ATCGGGCTCGCCCTGTTCGGCGGCATCATGTGGTTGCGCGCCGACGCCCGCCGGGAGGTCGTCGCGGCCTGCACCATCAAGCTCGAAACTCTCGATCGCACGTGGAGGAGTCGGATCGAGACCGCCAACAAGGAGGCCAACAGCCGTGTCGCACTCGCCCTCACCGAGGCTCAGCAGACCGCTGATGCTCCTACCGCTCCTGCTGAGCTTGTCCGGCTGTGCAAGTCTGAGCCCGCCGGCTGTCGTGCTATCCAGCCTTGACGCATCCTGCCCGGCGCTCGTGCAGGCCAAGACGGGGCTGACGTGGGAGGTCCAGGACACGGCCCCGACCATCAACGGCATCAGGCGCATGCGGGCGATGATCGCGAAGCTCTGTCCGCCAGCCGGTAAGAAGGTCGCGTGAGATGCCAGCTCCGCGCAATGCTCTGGGCAGGAACCTCGCCGAAGCGCTGACGCATTCGCGCGGGTCCCTGGATTTCCGCCCGAGCACGGCTGAGATGTTGGGCACGATCATGCCACGTGAGCTGGCCAAGCGGGCACGGTCGACGGTGGAGGGGCTGCCGGCAGCTTTGGCCGATGCCCTCACTCTCGGGCCGTTCCGTCGACTGAGCGAGCAGGTGCAGAGCGGTGTCGATCAGGGCCTCAGCCCATCGGACTCGATCGACTATGGCGATCTGATCGGGGCGACTGCGATCCCGGCTGGTGGCGGCGCACTGGCGTGGGCATCGAGGACGGCTCCAAAGAATGCGCTCGGGACATTCGGCGGAAACACAGGGCGCGCCATCAAGGCACGCGGCTTCACCGAGATCGACTATTACGGGCAACCCCTCCGTTTGCTGCAGAATCCATCGCCACAGCAAACGAAGGGGTTTCTCTCCCGAACGAAATTCAAAGCAGCTCGCCGTCTTGTCGACTCTGACACTGGCGACGTTTATCTGTGGGATGCGGGCACCCCGGCGCTGCATGATCTTGTCGCCAAACAGCTCGGCATCACCAGGAATGAGCGCACGATTGCCGACGTGATCGGATCAGACGACTAGGTCACGAGGAGATCCCCCTCGCCGGGCCTCAGATCATATGGGATGCCGAGCTGAGCAGCCCCTTCCGCGTGGGTGCCATCTTCGGCTTTCCAGTACCACTGCTCGCCGGAGCGAGGGTCGGTAATGCGCCGCACGGCCTTGTGCAGAGAATCGTCGATCAGTTCAGCTATCTCGTCCTGAGATAGGTTCTTTCGAGCGTCCATCTACATTTCCTCATCAAACACAAATCCATCAAGAGCGAAAAATGAGCAACGCGACGGCAGGATACCTCAATGGACGCGGACCACTCGCACTGGCTGACCGACCACGTCATCCGGCTCTCACAGGAAGTGACGACACTCTCGGGCAGGCTGGACGCGACCGAGGAGGATTGCGCCGACGCGCTACTGGCGTTGCGCCGGCTCGAGCGCCAGATCGAGCGAATCAGGGCATCTCGGATTGGCTGGATCAGAGAGCATCGGATCGAGCTGCTGCTGGCGCTCGGTCTCGCCGCGGTGTGGACTGGGATCGTCACCGTAGCCGACGCGCGATCCGTCCTGCTGGCATGGGTGATGCCATGAGC
>JANNSW010000312.1:0-2709 GCA_031403055.1 Hyphomicrobiaceae bacterium
GGTGCTGGAGCTGGGCGGCAACGACCCGCTGATCGTGATGGAGGATGCCGACCTCGACAAGGCGTCCACGCTCGCGGTCGAGGGCGCGACCAAGAACTCAGGGCAACGCTGCACGGCGGTAAAGCGCATCCTCGTCGTCGAGAAAATCGCCGACCGGTTCGTCGAGCTGGTGCTGGCGAAGGCGCGGACGCTCAGGTGCGGCGACCCCATGGACCCGGCGACCGACATCGGTACCGTGATCCACGAGGGTGCGGCCAAGCTGTTCGAGGCCCGCGTCAACGACGCCGTCGAGAAAGGCGCGAAGCTGCTGCACGGCAACGACCGGCGCGGCGCGCTCTATCCCGCAACCGTGGTCGACCATGTTCCCTACGATTGCGAGCTGGTGCACGAGGAGACGTTCGGCCCGGTCATCCCGATCATCCGCTGCCCCAACGACATCGGCGAGGTGATCCGCATCTCCAACTCGACCGATTTCGGCCTGTCGTCGGGGGTCTGCACGAGCAAGCTCGAATACATCACGAGGCTCATCAACGAGCTCGAAGTGGGCAACGTGAACGTCTGGGAGGTGCCGGGCTATCGGATCGAGATGAGCCCGTTCGGCGGGATCAAAGACTCCGGCCTCGGCTACAAGGAAGGCGTGTGGGAGGCGATGAAAAGCTACACCAACGTGAAGACCTACACGCTGCCGTGGCCGGGGTGACCGCTCCGTGTCCTGCCACCCCTCATCCGGCGCGCTTTGCGCGCCACCTTCTCCCCGAGGGAGAAGGATAAAATGGGTCGAGGCGTTGCAGCAGTTTTCCCTTCTCCCGGCTCGACGCGGGAGAAGGTGGCCGGCCGGTCATGTCGAAGACATGCCGCCGGCATGATGGCCGGCCGGATGAGGGGTTGACCCGTTCACCCCACATCGTAATCGATCGGCGTCAGGAAGCGCTTGTCGTCGTGCCAGCGCCAGTAGGTGTCCTTGATCCTGCTCGAGATCGGTCCCGGCCTGTCGTTGCCCATGATGGTCTTCCCGATGCGCGACGCGGGCATCACGCCGCCGGCCGTGGTCGCAAGGAAGATCTCATCGGCGGCGAGCAGGTCGTCCGCCTTGAGGCGGGTGATCCTGGCCGGAATGCCCTGCTCGCGGCAGATATCGAGCACGGTCAGCCGCGTGATGCCTTCGAGCGCGCCGCGGTCGGGCGAGAGCACCTCTCCGTTCTTCACCATGAACACGTTGAACCCCGGGCCCTCGGTGACGTAGCCCTCCTCGTCGAGGAGGATGGCATTGTCGGCGCCCGCATCCTCCGCCTCGAACAGCGCCTTCACCAGGTCGCCCCAGTGGTAGTTCTTGATGGTCGGATCGACCGACTTGGGCGAGATGCGCGGGACCTTCGAGATGATCAGGTGCGCGCCACGGGTCTGGATGTCGACCGGCACGACGTCGATCCAGGGCAGCGCATAGGCAAAGAAGCGGTTCGGGATGAGACTCGGCTTCCTCGGCATGCCGGGCAGCGGCATGCCGCGCGTCGTCAGCATGGCGACGTAGGCGTCCTTCAGCCCTGCCTTCCTCACGCAGCCGGCGAGGATCCCGGTGATCCCCTTGTCGTCGTAGTCGATCTGCATGCGCAGCAGCGACATGGAACGCGCGAAGCGCAACAGGTGCTCGTCCAGCCGGAAGAAGCTGCCGCCCCAGGCATGCACCACGTCATAGGTCACGTCCGACTTGTTGAAGCCCCAATCGAGCAGCGAGAGCTTGGCCTCCGAGATCGGCACGAATTGCCCGTCGACGAAGGCCGCTCCCTTTGCCCAGGGGTCTCGAGCGGTCGATGTCTTGATCGCCTCGCGCAGCGCGGTCATCCGAACCTCCTGTCCTTGCCGGTTGGCTCCCATACTGCCGTGTGCTTGCGGGCGACGCCAGTCTCGTGCTCGATTGCAGATCTGATCACACGGAGCAGCTTCGATGCACCCCTTCCAGCAGCGTCCCCAATCGATCGCCATCATCACGGGCGCTGGCAGCCGGAACGGGATCGGCTTCGCGTCGGCCCGGTTGCTGGGCAGAGCGGGGGCACGGATCGTCATCACCTCGACCTCGAAACGCATCGAGGAGCGGGTCGCGGAGCTGCAGGCCGAGGGGATCGCCGCTACCGGCATCGCCGCCGACCTGACCGATGAGACGGCACCGCAACTCCTCATCGCCGCCGCCGAGCGGCTCAGCGGGCGGATCGAGGTGCTGGTCAACAATGCCGGCATGGCGGTGCTCGGCGAGGAGATCCCGGCGGGTCAGGTGGCCGGCATGAGCCGCGCCCACTGGACGGCGACGCTCGAGCGCAACCTCACCACCATGTTCCTCGTCACTCGGACGGTGCTGCCGCGCCTGCAGGCGGGTGGCTATGGCCGCATCGTCAACATCTCGTCGATCACCGGCCCTGTCGTCGCCAATCCGGGGAGTGCTGCCTATGCGACGACCAAGGCCGGCATGGTCGGGTTCACGCGGGCGCTCGCACTCGAGACCGCAAAGCAGGGCATCACCGTGAATGCCGTCGGGCCAGGCTGGATCGCGACCGACTCGCAGACGCCGAAGGAGGCGCGCGCCGGCCTCGCGACGCCGTTGGGCCGCTCGGCGACCCCCGACGAGGTCGCAGCCGTCGCCGGATTCCTGGCCGCGCCCGAAGCCTCCTATGTCACGGGACAACTCTTCGTCGTCGACGGCGGCAACTCGATCATCGA
>JANNSW010000313.1:0-1548 GCA_031403055.1 Hyphomicrobiaceae bacterium
TGCAGCATGAGGTGCAGTGGAAGACAACCAGGTGAAAAAATGACTTAAAACAACGTATGACGTGGCGCAGTGGGGAGGTATGTTGGAGGCTGAAATTTGAATGGCATTCAAGAGGTCAGGGGTTCGATCCCCCTCGGCTCCACCAAAAACAACCGTGAGATCAACGAGCTCCGCGAGCCATCGACCCGCCCGGCCGCGATGCGCCGAGCGGCTGCCCCACGGCAAGAAGGAGATCACCTGATGAAGGTCGCGATCACTGGCGGGGCGGGGTTCCTCGGCCGCAAGCTGGCGGAGCGGCTGGCGGCGACCGGCCAGCTCGGCGGGCAGGAGATATCGGGTCTCGTTCTGCATGACGTCGTCGCGCCGGCGCGGCCTGGCGGGGCGGGTTTCCCGGTCGAGTGTCTGACCGGCGATCTGCCGGCGCCCGGCGAGACCGGCCGCCTGCTCGCGAGCCGGCCGGACGTGATCGTGCACCTCGCAGCCATCGTCTCGGGCGAGGCCGAGCAGGAGTTCGACAAGGGCTATCGCATCAATCTGCACGGCACGCAGCTGCTGCTCGAAGGCGTGCGCCACACCTATGCGGGCGAGTCACGCCAGCCACGCCTGGTTTTTGCCTCCTCGATCGCCGTGTTCGGCGCACCCTTCCCCGCCAGCATCGCCGACGAGTTTCATCTGACGCCGCTGACGAGCTACGGCACGCAGAAGGCGATCGGGGAATTGCTGCTGGCCGACTACACGCGCAAAGGCTTCCTCGATGGCGTCGGCATTCGCCTGCCAACCATCTGCGTCCGCCCCGGCAAGCCCAACCAGGCGGCGTCCGGCTTCTTCTCCAACATCTGCCGCGAGCCATTGGCCGGGCAGGAAGCGGTGCTGCCAGTCGCCGAGGACGTGCGCCACACGCTGGCGAGCCCGCGGGCTGCGATCGGCTTCCTGCTCAGGGCCGCGACGATCGCTGGCGAAGCACTGGGCCCGAGGCGGTCGCTGTCGATGCCGGGGCTTTCGGTCACGGTCGGCGAGCAGATCGCAGCCCTGCGCCGCGTCGGGGGCGAGGCGGTCGTCGATCGCATCCGCCACGAGCGCGATCCCTTCATCGAGCGCATCGTCGCCGGCTGGCCGCAGCGCTTCGATACGCAGCGCGCGACCGCCCTCGGTTTCGCCGCCGACCGGAGTTTTGATGATATCCTGCAAGCCCACATCGACGACGAGCTCGGCGGGCGGATCGGCGGCTAGGAGCCCCGGGAGATAGATCATGATGAAGAGCAAGCCCGCAAAACTCCGCTCGCGTGCCTGGTTCGACAATCCGGGCAATCCAGGCATGACGGCGCTCTATCTGGAGCGCTATCTCAACTATGGCATGACGCTCGAGGAGCTGCGCTCGGGCAAACCCATCATCGGGATCGCGCAGACCGGCTCCGATCTCAGCCCTTGCAACCGCCACCAATTCGAGGTGGCCAGGCGATTGCGCGACCGCATGACTGCGGCGGGCGTCGTCGCGCTCGAGTTCCCGGTGCATCCTATCCAGGAGACGGGCAAGCGCCCGACTGCGGC
>JANNSW010000314.1:0-39005 GCA_031403055.1 Hyphomicrobiaceae bacterium
AGCTTTGCCATCAACTCTTCCGACAGCTCGAAGTTCGCGAACACGTTCTGCACGTCGTCGGCTTCCTCCAGGATCTCGATCATTTTCAGCAGCTTTTCCCCGCGCTCGTCGTCGACGGCAACCGTGTTATTGGGCTTCCACACGATCTTGGCGGACTTCGCCTCGCCGAGCTTGCCCGCGAGCGCGGCTGAGACTTCGCCGAGGGAAGAAAAATCGCAATAGACCCAATGACCCGTCTCGCCGGACTCGACGTCCTCGGCGCCCGTCTCGATGGCGGCTTCGAGCATCGCTTCGGGCGTGGCGGCGTCGGGGCCGTACTCGATCTCGCCGCGCTTCTGAAACATGAAGGCGACCGAGCCCGTCTCGCCCAAATTCCCGCCATACTTCGAAAACGTCGCCCGCACGTCGCTGGCGGTGCGGTTGCGGTTGTCGGTCATGGCTTCGACGATGACCGCGATGCCGCCCGGCCCGTAGCCCTCGTAGCGGATCTCCTCCAGCGCCTCGACATCGCCGCCGAGTGCCTTCTTGATGGCGCGCTCGATGTTATCCTTGGGCATGTTCTCGGCGCGCGCTGCCTGCACGGCGAGGCGCAGCCGCGCATTCGCGACGGGGTCGGGCAGTCCGTGCTTGGCCGCGACCGTGATCTCGCGCGCGAGCTTGGAGAAGATCTTCGAGCGGGCCGCATCGACGCGGCCCTTGCGGTGCATGATGTTCTTGAATTGCGAATGGCCGGCCATGGCGATCGCCCCCGAGGGATTGGATGAATCGCAGCCTTATACGGGCACTTGCGCTGCTTCGCCAGCGGATCCGCGGCGCTCACTCCGCCAGCACCATCTCGTCAAAGAAGCGCATGCCCTGGCCGATGTCCCCGGCAATGGCACGATGCACCTTCCGGCAAGCGCGTGTTGCGGATGCAGTTGACATCTGCCCGGCTTCGTCTGAATTTCAGGCTGCAACACGCTCTTGGTCCAACGCTTCTGAAAGCCGAACCCCATGAGACACCGCCGCCTCCCGACGATTGTTGCGCTCTCCCTCTTTTGGCTCGGCCCGGCCGCAGCCGATGAGATCTCGAAGATCGATGAGCTGAAGGCCCAGATCATCGCAATCGAGAATGCCGGAAAGCTCGACATCGGCTATTTTGCTCGCTGCACGGCAATCGGCGGCTTTGGACAATGCGCCGAGGCTTCCTCGACGACCGTCGCCAAGGGAGCAAATCTCAAATTCTACTACGAGCCGCGCAACGTCCACACCAAGCACGATGAGACCGGCTACCAGCGCTGGTTCAAGCAGGACATGATCGTGCGCGATAAGAGCGGTAAGGAGCTGCTCCGCCAGGATGGTGCCTTGGACCTCAACTACAAAACCAAAAAGCCTGTGTTCGATATCTTCGTGACCAACAACCTCAATCTCGGCGACCTGGCGCCCGGCAGCTACGAGTTCGAGATCGTCGTGCACGACCAGCTGAGCGAGCAGAGCGTGAGCTACGTCTACAAGTTCGATATCGGCTCGTAGCGGTTCGGCGTGCGCGGCCCTCGCTCACTCCGCCAGCGCCTCCTCGCCGATGAAGCGCATGCCCTGGCCGATGTCCTCGGCAATCGCGCGGCGCAGACCGGCGGCATCGTTGCGCTCGATGGCGTCGAGCGCAACCAAATGCTGGTCCTGCAGATTCGCGGTGCCGAAGCGGCCGTAAACGAGACGCATGAACGGGCCGAACTGCAGCCAGATGCTGGCGACGAGGGCGAGCAGCGTCTCGGCCTCGGCCAGCCCGTAGATCATGAAGTGGAAGCGATGGTTGGTGCGCATGTAGCCTTCGGCGTCGTCCCGGCTCATGCAGGCGTCGATGTCCTCGTCGATCACCCTGAGGCTCACGATCCGAGCCCTGTCGAAATGTGGCAGCGCCCGCGCCGCCAGCTCCGGCTCGAGCGCGTGGCGCGCGAAGATGATCTCGTCGAACCGCTCCTTGGACATGGCCGGCACCGTGACGCGCCGGTTGTCGTGCAATTCGAGCGCCCGCTCGGCGATGAGGCGGCGAACGGCCTCGCGCACTGGCATCGGGCTGACCTCCAGCTCCTCGGCGAGGCCGCGCAGCGTGACCGGCCGGCCCGGACGGAAGCCGCCGAACAGGATGCGCTCACGCAATTGCCGGTAGACCCGCTCGTGGGTGGTCCCCGCTGCTGCTTCCGGCGACGCGGCCTTGCTCAACGTGCGTCCTCCCTGCGAGCCATCCCGATTTGCCACCGCCTCCCGGCGCCGCCCGATCAGCGGCGCAAGCGCGATCTGAACGACACTTGTAACGCAATTGTTTTTGTGATCACAATGACACGATGGAGCCGTCAGTGGGCAATGAAGCTGCCATTGCAGCGGGACACAGACGGCTGGGAGCACCTGAAACCATATCCGAGCCGCATTCTTCTCATAAGAGGCAATAATGCCCGTTGGGAGCAGACACGAAAGGGAGCATTAGAGAATGGCACGTTACAATCCGAGATTTGCGCCGTCGCGGCGCTCGTTCATGGCCGGAGCAAGCGCGGTCGCGGTCGGCGTCACCTTCCTGCCGCGCGGCTCGCTGTCGGCCGAGGAGAGCCGCCTCAACCTCTATAACTGGGACACCTATATCGGCGAGACCACGCTCGCCGATTTCAAGACGGCGAGCGGCATCGAGACCAAGATGGACCTGTTCGCCGACAACGCCGAGCTGTTTGCCAAGCTGAAGGAAGGCAATCCGGGCTATGACGTGATCGTGCCCTCGGATAGCTGGATCGAGCGCATGATCTCGGCCAAGATGCTGTCGCCGCTCGACCATTCCAAGATCCCCAACATGGCCAACATCGACACGCCTTTCATCGACGCCCCCTTCGATCCCGGCCGCAAGCACACGATCCCCTACATGTGGGGCACGCTCGGCGTCGGCTACAACAAGACGAAGGTCGAGGGCACGCCCGACAGCTGGAAGTGGCTCTACGATTCCGACAAGTACGCCGGCAACATCTCGCTCTTGGGCGACGCGGCGAACGTGATCGGCATCGCGCTCAAATATCTCGGCTACTCGCTCAATTCGATCGACCCGGCCGAGATCAAGAAGGCCGAGGACCTGATCATCGCCAACAAGAAGGGCATCAAGGTCTTCGCCGACGACAACGGCCAGGATCTGCTCGCCTCGGGCGAGGTGGTGCTGGCGCAGGAATGGAACGGCGACATCATCCAGGTGATGGGCGAGGACAAGAACCTCGCTTACATCGTGCCGAACGAAGGCTCGCTGCTCTGGCAGGACACGATGTGCATCGCGGCTGGCGCACCGCACCCCGAGAATGCCCACAAGTTCCTCAACTACGTGCTCGAAGGCGAGGTCGGCGCCGGCATCGCCAAGACCATCCAGTACGCGACGACGAACGCGGCCGCCAAGAAGCTGATGCCGGCCGAATATCTGGAGAACACGGCGATCTTCCCGCTGCAGGCCGTGATCGACAAGCTGGAAGCCCAGAAGTACCTGGGCGAGGAGGGCATCAAGCTCTACCAGGATGCCTGGACGCGCATCCAGGCGGCGTGAAAGTTGAGGGAGTAGGGAGTGGGCAGTAGGGAGTAGCATCCGACTGCTTCCAACTCCCTACTCCCAATTCCCCAGTCCCTTCGCGTTTCGAGGCATCCCCATGGAGAGCTGGAGAAAGAACCCGGCAGTCTTCTGGATCCTGGCGATCCCCGGCTCGGTCTGGCTGCTGGTGTTCTTCGTCATCCCGCTCGGCCTGATCTGGTTCCTGTCGTTTGGCGAGAAGGCGCTCGTCGACGGTCGCATCTCCGCAACCGAGATCTCCGTCACCGGCACCCTGAAGCAGTATATTCGCTCGTTCGAGCCGATCTACCTCGTCATCATCTGGAAATCGATCTGGATCAGCGCACTCGCGACGCTGCTGTGCCTGCTGATTGCCTATCCGGTCGCCTTCGCGGTGGCCTTTGCGCCGGCGCGCTGGAAGTCGCTGCTGTTGCTGCTCGTCATTCTGCCGTTCTGGATCAACCTGCTGATCCGCACCTACGCGCTGATCGCGGTGTTCCGCACCAACGGTCTCATCAACTGGGTGCTCGAATGGATCTGGACACCCATCCACGCCGTGCTCGCCATCTTCTCGCTCGGCTGGCTGGTCGGCGATCAGTTCCAGCCGCTGCAGCTGCTCTACAACGACGGCGCGGTCATCGCCGGCCTCGTCTATGTCTTCATGCCGTTCATGGTGCTGCCGCTCTATGCGACGATCGAGCGGCTCGACAAGGCCTATCTCGAAGCCTCCCTCGACCTGGGGGCGAGCCAGTCGCGCACGCTCTGGTCGGTGACGCTGCCCTTGACCATGCCCGGCATCGTCACCGGCGTCATTCTGGTCTTCATCCCCGCGCTCGGCTCGTTCCTGACGCCGGCGCTGTTGGGTGGCGCCAACGCCATCATGATCGGCAACGTGATCGAGGACCAGTTCAAGGCCGCCAACGACTGGCCGTTCGGGGCGGCGCTGTCGTTCCTGTTGATGTATGCGACGTTCGGCGCGCTGGCGATTCGCGCTTTGCTCGATCGCAGCAAGCAGGGCATGGAGGTTTGAGATGGCCATGACCGCAACCAGGACCGCGACAGCTGAAGCCGCCCGCCGGCCCGCGCGGCGCCCCAAGCAGGAGCCGCTCGACTACGCCGGGCGGCTGTGGATGAAGGCCCTGCTCGCGATCACGTTCCTGCTGCTCTACGTGCCGATCTTCATGCTGGTCGCGTTCAGCTTCAACGATTCCAAGCGCAATGTCGTCTGGCAGGGCTTTACCTTCAAGTATTATCGGGTCGCCTGGGAGAATGCGGGCTTGGTCGAAGCCTTCACCAACTCGATCGCCATCGCCGTGCTGACCACGATCTTCTCGACCATCCTCGGCACCATGATCGCGCTGATGCTCTGGCGCTTCCGCTTCCCTTTCAATGCGCCCTACGAGGGCTTCATGGCGCTGCCGATCGTGATCCCCGAGATCTGCATGGGTGTCGCGCTGCTCGCGTTCTTTGCCCGCATCGGCTGGCCCAACGACCTGATCTGGCCGCTCAACCTCTCGCAGATCACGATCTCCCACATCGCCTTTGCCTTCCCATTCGTCGCCGTGGTCGTGCGCTCGCGCATGACCGGATTCAACCGCGAGCTGGAGGAAGCCTCCAAGGACCTAGGCGCGACCGAATGGCAGACTTTCTGGAAGGTGATCTTTCCCTTCATGAAGCCCGGCGTGATTGCCGGCGCATTGCTCGCCTTCACCCTGTCACTCGATGATTTCGTGATCACCTTCTTCACCTCGGGTCCCGACACGGTGACGTTCCCGGTCAAAGTCTATTCGCTCGTGCGCCGCGGCGTGTCGCCCGACATCAATGCGGCTTCGACCGTGCTGATCGTGATCACGGTCGTGGCGACGGTGCTCGCCATGCGGCTGCAGGCCCCCGACAAGTCCGAGGGCCATTGAGATGCTGGCAAGGGACCGGGTGAAGCCGAGGTCGTTGCAGGAATACGGACGGAGCTGCCATGAGTGAGCCGATCATCTCCATCAAGAACGTCTCGAAGCGCTTCGGCTCGTCGGTCACCGCCGTCGACAATGTCACCTTCGACATCAAGGCGAACGAGTTCTTCGCGTTGCTTGGCCCTTCGGGCTGCGGCAAGACCACACTGCTGCGCATGATCGCCGGCCTCGAGACCCCGACCGAGGGACAGATCATCCTCGATGGCCGCGACATGCTGGAAATCCCGCCCAACAAGCGCCCCGTCAACATGGTGTTCCAGTCCTACGCCGTGTTTCCGCACATGTCGGTCGAGGACAATGTCGCCTATGGATTGCGCGTGACGGGCGTTGCGAGCGCGGAGACCGCAACGCGTGTCGTCGACGCGCTCGAGATGGTGAAGCTATCGCATCTGGCCAAGCGCATGCCCAACCAGCTCTCCGGCGGCCAGCGCCAGCGCGTCGCGCTCGCCCGCGCCCTGGTCAAGCGGCCCAAGGTGCTGCTGTTGGATGAGCCGTTGTCGGCGCTCGACGCGAAATTGCGCGAGGCGATGCAGCTCGAGCTGTCGAACCTGCAGCGCAAGGTCGGCATCACCTTCATCATCGTCACCCACGACCAGGACGAGGCCCTCTCCATGGCCGACCGGATCGCGGTGATGGATGCCGGCCACATCAGCCAGATCGCGACACCCGCCGCCCTTTACGAAAGCCCGGTCTCGCGCTTCGTCGCCGACTTCATCGGCAAGGTGAACCTGCTCGACGGCAAAATCACCGGGACCGAGGGCAACTACATCGTCGTCGATGTCGCCAAGCTCGGCCGCATCAAAGTGCCCTACCAAGGCAAGGCGTCGGGCAACGTCGCGATCGCCATCCGCCCCGAGAAGGTGAGCCTTTCGCCCGAGCCCCCCGGGGCGGGCCGAATCAGCGCCGAGGGCAAGATCGCGGCCTGGGCCTATTATGGCGACGTGAGCCACATGTATGTCGATACCAAGGACGGCCTGCGTTTGAGCGTCAACTTGCAGAACGCCACCCGCCAGACCGTCCATGGTCTCGATATCGGCCACAAGGTCTGGCTGTCCTGGGCGCCCGAGGACGTGATCGTGCTGGCGGAGTAGGCTGGCGGGGGGCGCTGGCGGCGGCCGGGCAGAGCCGGCCTCAGCGCCAGACTACAGTCCTCTATGCTGGTTGCGCCGGTACCGGGCTGATCGCGATCGCGATCAGGCGCCAGACACTCTCGACCTCCACGAACGACAGATCGAACCTGATCCGCAGCGGCTCGGTCGGGAAGAACCCCTCGACCCGCAGGATGCCATTGCCGTCGAGCTCGGCCTTTCGCAGCAGATGCGGCTCGTAAAGCACGGCGTCGGCGAGCGTGACCTTCAGCTCGCGGTACTTGGCGAACACCTGGGCGAGGCCGTCAGCCGAGTTGGCCGCCTGGAAGGCTGGTGCCGCAAGCGCGTGCAGCACCGTGTAGTTCCCCGTTGCATTGGCCTGATCGAGGGCGGAGATCGCCGTGTAGATCAGCTCCGCGAGCCGATAGGGATCGGGCATCCCGACTTGCCGGTCAGCCGCTTGGGCCGGCTGTCCCCACCAGAGCGTTGCGAGCAAGGCGAGCGAGAGGAGCTTCGTTCTCGTGGTCATGGCGTGCCCTCCTACCAGGCAAAGGTGAGGCCGACCCGGCCGCCGACAGAGCCGCTTTCGAGGCCGACGCCGACGCCGCCCGACAGGAACACGTTCTCCTCGAGCCGCGCCGCTCCGCCCAGGGCGAGCGAGTTGTTGCCTTCGAAATTGCCCCAGTTCATGGAGAACGCCACGTCCTTGTCGGCCGGCAGCAGCGAGGTCCCAGCGATCGCCATCGCCATCGCGATACCCTCGGAATTCTGCTCGATCCGCTCGCGCTGGTCCTTCACGTCGGCTTCGAGGTTGGTGACCCGGCCATCGATCTGCTTCACATCGTTCTGCAATCCCCCGATCGCCGTGCCGTGTCCGGTGACCGTCGTCTGCAGCGTGGTGATCGCGCCCGTGTGCTCGTTGATGGTCGTCGTGTGTTGGTTGAGCGTGGTCGTGTGCTGGTTGATGGTGGTGGTGTTACCCTGCACGGTCGTCGTCAGGTTGGCGACATTGGTCTCGGTCGACGTGATCCGCGTCTCGTGATTGGCCGATGTCGTCACAAGACTGGCAATGTCGGTGGTGTGCTGGCCGATCTGGGTGGTATGGCCCGATACCGTCGTCGTGAGACCGGCAACATTGCCCTCGGTGGTGGTGAGCCGCGTGCCGATGGCGCCGATCTGGGTGGTGTGGCCGCCAACCGTCGTCGATAGGCTGGTGACCGTTCCCTCGGTTGCCGTCTGGCGGGCATCGAGCGCGGTGATAGCGGTGGTGTTGGCGCCGATCTGGGCCGTATAGCCCGCGACGGTCGCGCCGAGCGCCGTGACGGTACCCTCGGCTGCCGAAACACGAGTATCGAGCGTGCCGATCCGCGTGGTATGGCCGTTGACGGTCGTCGTCAGCGAGGTGATCGCCGTCGTGCTCGCCCCGATCTGGGTGGTATGGCCGGCGAGCGTCGTGTCGTGGGCATCGAGTCTCGTCTCGTGCTCGCCGACCGTCACCTGCAGCGCCGCGATGTCGGAGAAAATGTCTCCCCCGTCGGTCGCGAGATTGCCCGAGGCGTCGGTCGTCACGACCTGCAGGCGGCCCGACTGGGCGGTGGTGCTGGCCGCGGCCGTCAGCCCGCGTACGGTGATGGTGTTGGCGCTATCGCCCAACATGATCTGCTCGGCACGCGTGGTGGCGACCCCGGTGCCGATTGCGACCGATCCCACAAAGCCCGCTGTCGCGCCCTGGCCGAGGGCGACGGCATCTGCCGCACTCGCCCGCGCACCCTGGCCAACGGCGGTCGACTGGTTGGCGGATGCCTGCGAGCCCTGGCCGATCGCCATCGCCCCGATCCCGCTCGCCTGCGCTGCCATGCCGACGCTGAGCGCGAGGTCGCCCGTCGCGGAGCTCGATGCCCCGAGCGCAGTCGAGGCAACGCCGTTGGCGCGCGCACCCTGGCCGAGGGCGGCCGAGTTGCTGCCGGCGGCCAGCGACCCCTGACCGACCGCGGTGCCATTATCGCCGCTCGCTTGGGCAGCCTGGCCGAAGGCGGCGGAGAGGTCGCCGGCGGCCGAGCTTCCCGCGCCAGCCGCTGTCGCTGCTGCACCATTGGAGAGCGCTGCCTGGCCGAGTGCCGTGCTGCTGGTGCCGCTCGCGTCAGCACCCTGGCCGACCGCGGTCGCATTGTCGGCGGCAGCGGCCGAGTTCTGGCCGATGCTGGTCGCAAGCGCTCCCAGGGCCTCGCTCGATTGCCCAAAGGCGCTCGTGTGCAGCCCGCTCGCAACCGCCGAGGTGCCAACGGCCGTCGACTGGAAGCCCGAGGCGCTGGCCGAAAGACCGCAGGCAAGCGCACTCTGACCGGTTCCCGCAACGCAGGCCTGGGCAAGGGCGGGTGCGCTACTGAGCCCGAGCAGGACCGGCAAGGCGAACGGAGCGGCGATCGCAGCTCCGATGCGGCGCAGGCGCAACGAGGGCGGCGGCGCCAAGGGACAGACTGGCAGGCTGACAACGGGCGAAGCGATCCGCACGGCGCACGCGCGCGGCGGCAGAGAGCCTGATCGGTACAAGATACGAACTCCGACGGTGAAACGGGGTGGGATCGATCTTGCCGCACGATCGCGTGCAACATTGATCGAATTGCACGCTTAAGTTGTAGCATTAATGTTAAGCTCGCGTTAACGGGAGCCGGCTCGCGATCAAGGCTCGAGCCCGCCCGGGCCGATCCAGGACCGCCAGCGTTTCTCCCCGATCAGGCAATCGACAGGCTCGGGTGGGGCTGAGCCCTGGGCGATCCGAACGAGGCGCGGCACGAGACCCGCGACCTCGAGCAACAGCTTGCGGCGGATAGCGATCGCAAATCCATCGGCCTCGCGAACAGTCACGATGAACGCGCCGACGCCGCCGATCACGCAGTCCCGGTAGTAGCGATCGAGGTGCTCGTAGTCGAAGATGCCACCCGATAGGGCCTCACGGATCTGGATCGGCAAGCCGTTGATGACGATCCCCTCGGCGACCAGCCGATTGCGCGCGATGGCGACCGGCTCGCCCGAATTGTTGGGCCCGTCGCCCGAGATGTCGATCACGCGGCGCCGCCCGGCAAACCTGTTGGTTGCGAACAGCTGGCCGGAAAAGGCGAGCGCACGCGAGATCGAGGTGTGATCGAGCGAGCGCGGCACGCCGCCCGCGATCTCCGCGGCAAAGCTCTCCGCGCTCGCGCTGTCGGCAATCAGTCGCCAGGGCACGATCACGAGCTGCGAGCGGCGCCCCGCCCATTCGACATAGGTGACGGCGATCCGCTTGTTGGCTCCGTCGCGAACGGCCTCGATCAGCAGGGCATCGCGAAACGCCGCCGCATAGCCCTGCCGCTGCAGCAGCTGCTCGTCCTTGTCCATCGAGCGCGAGACATCGACTGCCAGCACCAGCTCGAGATCGACGGCCAGGTCCGCGGCGATGGCTGTCTCGCTCGCGTAAGCGAGGGAGAGCGCCATCATGATGGCTGCAAGGAGGGATCGAGCCCGCATGCCTCGCACTCTTTCACGTCCGTCCCGGCAAGGAAAGTATGCGCCAGCTGAGGGTTGCACTCCGTGTCGGAGCGCGACAGGATGAGAGACTGCGCCAAGCCGACGGAAGGAGCACCGCCATGACCGACCTCGCCCGCTACCAGATGCTGATCGACGGCGCCTGGGTCGATGCTTCCGACGGGGGCACGGCCATGAGCCTCAATCCGGCGACCGGGGAGGCCTGGGCCGTGGTGCCGGAAGCCTCCGCCGAGGACGTCGATCGCGCGGTCGAGGCGGCGGATCGCGCCTTCCGCGAAGGACCGTGGTCGAGGATGCTGCCAAGCGAGCGCGGGCGCTGTTTGCGCCGTCTCGCCGACCTGCTCGTGACCAAATCCGAGGAGCTCGGCCGGCTCGAGACGATCGATACCGGCAAGCTGCTGAAGGAGACGCGCTTTCAGGCGAAGTACATCTCCGAGTTTTTCCACTTTTTCGCTGGTGCCGCCGACAAGATCTCAGGCGAGACGCTGCCGATCGACAAGCCCGACATGCTCGCCTTCACGCTGCGCGAGCCCTTGGGCGTCGTCGCCGCGATCGTGCCGTGGAACTCGCAACTGTTCCTGACCGCGGTCAAGCTCGGCCCGGCGCTCGCCGCCGGCAACACCGTCGTGCTGAAAGCCTCCGAGGTCGCCCCCGTCGCCATGCTGGCGTTCGGCCGCTTGATCGAGGAAGCAGGCTTTCCCCCCGGCGTCGTCAACATCCTGAGCGGTCATGGCGAGCCATGCGGCCGGGTGCTGACCTCGCATCGCCTGGTTGCGCGGGTGAGCTTCACGGGCGGGCCCAATGCGGCGCGTCACGTGATCCGCAACTCGGCGGAAAACTTCGCGCAGGTCTCCCTCGAGCTCGGCGGCAAGTCACCGGTGATGGTGTTCGAGGACGCCGATCTCGACAGTGCCGTCAACGGCTCGATCACCGGCATCTTCGGCGCCAGCGGCCAGAGCTGCGTCGCAGGCTCGCGCCTCTATCTGCAGGAGCGGATCGCGGACAAATTCCTCGACCAGATGGTCGGGCAGGCGAGAAAGATCGTGCTCGGCGATCCGCTGGAGGAAGCCACCCAGATGGGTCCGCTCGCAACCACCGGCCAGCTCGAGCGCATCGAGCGCGAGGTCGCTCATGCCCAGGAGGAGGGCGGCAAGCTGCTGGTTGGGGGCAGGCGCCCGCCGCACCTGAACCGGGGCTGGTACTACGAGCCGACCATCATCGAGGCGCCGCGCCAATCGCTGCGCATCGTCGACACCGAGCTGTTCGGGCCGGTGCTGACGGTGTTGCGGTTCAAGACCGAGGAGGAGGTGATCGGGCTCGCCAACGACACCACGCATGGACTGGCGTCCGGCATCTTCACCAAGGATGGCGCGCGAGCGATCCGTGTTGCCAAAGCGACCCGCGCCGGGATCGTCTGGATCAACACCTACCGCGCAGTCTCCCCGATTGCCGAGTTCGGTGGCACCAAGACCTCGGGCTTCGGGCGCGAGTCCGGTTTTCAGGCGCTGTGGGACTATACCCGTCCCAAGACCGTCTGGATCAACACCTCGACCGCACCGGTCGCGAACCCGTTCGTCATGCGGTGAGACGGGCATCATCACTGGGACGCCATGGATGTCGATCAAGCGGGGTCAGGCACCGTCTTAGGACACCGACGACAACAGCCGAATCGAATTGAAGCGGATGCCGTCCGCCCAGCCGTTTTCCCGGCCAAGCGACCAGCGGGAGCGCGAGAAGCCGGGATCCCGCATGAAAAGTGCCGAAGGCCCAATATGTTGCGGCTTCGCTGCTGCTTGCGCTGGATCCCGGATCAATCTCCGCCCTGGCAATAGGCCAGGGCTCCGATCGTCCGGGAAGACGGAGCAGTTGTTGTTCGGATTGTCCTTAGTCGTGGTTGGGACCCCGTGCTCTGCGAACCCTCGACCCTCCCTTCCCATCGTGCTGGCGGCGGTCTGTTACCAAATCGCGCAGTGAGTGACCGGTCCCTACGCCCCCTCTTCCGGCACCACTTCACTTTATTCCCTCTACCCTCGTGGGAGAGGGTGGCCTGAAAGGCCGGGTGAGGGGGCGTACTCATGAGCCAAGGTTTTTGCTGCTTGGTCTAGGCAGGCGCAAACAGAAATGGGCCGGCGGCCAGGCGCGAGGAGGACTTTCCATGAAATCCCACACCGAGGTCGCCGTAATCGGTGGCGGCGTCGTCGGCTGCAGCGTCGCCTATCACCTGACCAAGGCCGGTTGGAAGGACGTGGTGCTGATCGAGCGGGCGCGGCACGTCGCGGGCCCTGCCTGGCATGCAGCCTTCGGGTTCCATAAGCTCAACGGCAACCCCACCGTCGCCACGGCCGAGGTGCATGGTTAGGGTTCCTCGAATGCGGCTCGTTGTGCTAAAGCTGGGCGCGCAAGGCGACCCAGCACCCGGGACGGTACCATGCCGAACCTTCTTACCCGCATCACCGTCAATCCAAAAATCTGTGGCGGCCGGCCATGCATTCGCGGCTATCGGATGCGCGTTACGGATGTGCTCGAGTTGCTGGCCGCGGGAGCGCCTCGCGAGGAAATTCTCGAGGATTATCCGTTCCTCGAGGATGACGACATCACAGCGGTCTTGCTGTACGCGGCCCATGCGCACGATCATCCGATCCTTCGCGCGGCGGAGTGATGCGATTCCTGATCGATACCCAGTTACCCACCGCGCTTGGCGATTGCTTCGTCCAGCACGGGTGCACCGCCGTACACGTTTTGCATCTTGGACTTGCCCAATCCGAAGATGAAGACATCTGGCACCACGCGACGACCGCTGGGTGTGTCATCATTTCGAAGGACGTCGATTTCGTCCGGATGCGTGCAGCGTCCGCCGGTGGCCCGGCTGTCGTGTGGCTGCGCTATGGAAATCTGCGCAGGAAGCCGCTACTTGAGCGCTTCGCTGCTGACTTTCCAAGCATTCTCGCCGCGCTGAGTGCTGGCGAGCTGCTCGTCGAAGTCCATTGATACGGAATCCTGCCCAACTCCGGAGCCCCTCATGAAATCCCACACCAAGGTCGCCGTCATCGGCGGAGGCGTCGTCGGCTGCAGCGTGCTCTATCATCTGACGAAAGCGGGCTGGAAGGACGTCATGCTGATCGAGCGCTCGCGGCTGGCTGCGGGCTCCACCTGGCATGCGGCGGGCGGCTTTCATACGCTGAACGGCGATCCCAACGTGGCCAAGCTCCAGGGCTATACCATCGGCCTCTACAACGAGCTGGAAAAGATCTCTGGCCAGTCCTGCGGGCTGCATCGCTCGGGCGGCGTCATCCTCGCCGACAACAACGATCGAATGGACTTCCTGAAGATGGCGCACGCCCGCGCGCGCTATCTCAACATCGAGACCGAGCTGTTGACGCCGTCGGAGGCCAAGAAGCTGTTTCCGCTGATGGAGGAAAGGCACTTCGTCGGCGCGCTTCTCGACAAGGCCGACGGCAACCTCGATCCCGAGGGCACGACCGAGGCCTATGCCAAGTCGGCCAAGATCGGTGGCGCCGAGATCGTCCTCAACAACCGGGTGGTCGAATTGCGGCACCGGCCCGACGGCACCTGGAACGTGGTCACCGAGCAGGGCACCATCCACGCCGAGCACGTCGTCAACTGCGGCGGGCTGTGGGCGCGCGAGATCGGCCGCATGGTCGGCATCGAGCTGCCGGTGCTCGCCATGGAGCACATGTATATGGTGACCGAGGAGATGCCCGAGGTCGTCGCCTACAACCAGGAGCACGGCCGCGAGCTTTCCCACGCGCTCGACTTCAAGGCCGAGGTCTACATGCGCCAGGAGCGCAACGGCATGGTGCTCGGCACCTACGAGAAGGCTTGCGTGCCCTGGCAGCCGAGGACGACGCCCTGGGATTTCGGCCAGCAGCTTCTACCCAACGACCTCGACCGCATCACGCCTTCGCTCGAGATCGCCTTCAAGCACTTCCCGGCAATGGCCAAGGCAGGCATCAAGCGCGTCATCAACGGCCCCTTCACGTTCTCGCCCGACGGCAACCCGCTGGTCGGGCCGGTGCAGGGCGTCAAGAACTTCTGGGTCGCCTGCGCGGTGATGGCGGGCTTCTCGCAGGGCGGCGGCGTCGGCCTTGCGCTCTCGCAATGGATGGTCAACGGCGATCCGGGCTTCGACGTCTGGGGCATGGACGTTGCGCGCTTCGGCGAATGGGCGACGCGCTCCTACACCAACGAGAAGGTGCGCGAGAACTATTCGCGCCGCTTCTCGATCCGCTTCCCCAATGAGGAGTTGCCGGCCGCAAGGCCCCAGCAGACGACGGCGCTCTACGACATCATGCTCGCGCAGGGCGCGGTGATGGGCGATTCCTGGGGCCTGGAGACGCCGCTCTGGTTCGCTCCGAAAAGCGTCGAGCCCAAGGACATCGTGTCGTTCCACCGCTCCAACGACTTCAAGCACGTGAAGGCCGAGGTGCTGGGCTGCCGCAACGGCGTCGGCGTGACCGAGATCGCCAACTTCGCCAAGTACGAGTTCACCGGCTCGGGCGCCGAAGCTTTCCTGTCGCGGCTGATGACCAACAAGATGCCCAAGACCGGCAAGCTGATCCTGACGCCGATGCTCAATCCGGCCGGGCGGCTGATCGGCGACTTCACGATTGCCAAGGCCACCGACGAGCGTTTCATCATGTGGGGCTCGAGCCAGGCGCAGAAGTACCACATGCGCTGGTTCGAGCAGCATCTGCCCGCCGACGGCAGTGTGAGCATCAGGCGCTACGACATGGGACTGGTCGGCCTTTCGATCGCCGGGCCGAAGTCACGCGAGGTGCTGCAGCGGCTGACCGACGAGGACGTCTCGAACGCCGCGTTCCGGTTCATGGACCATCGCCAGATGGATATCGCCAACGTGCCGGCGATGATCAACCGCGTCACCTACACGGGCGACCTCGGCTATGAGATCTGGGTCAGCCCTGAGTATCAGCGCCGCCTCTACGAGCGCATCATGGCGGCTGGCAAGGCGAGCGGCATCGGCAATTTCGGCATGCGGGCGCTGCTCTCGATGCGCCTCGAGAAGAACTTCCCCACCTGGTTCCGCGAGCTCCGGCCGATCTACGGCGCCTTCGAAGCCGGGCTCGACCGCTTCGTCGACCTGACCAAGAACGACTTCATCGGCCGCGAGGCAGCGGCAAAGGAGAAGCGTGACGGCGGCACCTTGCGCCGTCTCACTTTCGTCGTCGATGCGGGTACCGCCGACGTGCTGGGCGACGAGCCGATCTGGCATCAGGGCAAGGTCGTGGGCTGGGTCACCTCGGGCGGCTATGCGCACTTCGTCGACAAGTCGCTGGCGCAAGGCTACGTGCCGAAGGAGCTTGCCGGCGATATGGCCAAGAGCGCCTTCGAGATCGAGATCATCGGCGAGCGGCGCAAGGCGACCATCCAGGCCGTGCCGCTGTTCGACCCGGAGGGGAAGCGGATGCGTGGATAGTGGCGGATCCTGCAATTGGCTTGGGCTTCGCCGCTTCTGGGCCGAGCGGACTTGCTTAGCTAACTCAAATGGACTAAGCTCATCCCATGACCACTGTCAAGCTGCATGCCGCCAAGACCAACCTCTCGAAGCTCGTGAAGCGCGTGGAGGCTGGCGAGGAGTTCGTGATCGCGCGGGGCAACAAACCGGTGGCGAGGCTGGTGCCGATCGAGGCGGCGAGCCAGTCAAGCGAGGCGTCGGGGCCGCTCGGCTATGGCATGCTCAAAGGCAAGTTGCAGCTTCCCGACCATTTCTTCTTCGATCCGCTGCCCGAGGAGGAGCTTGCCTTGTGGTACGGGAAGAACGAGACGTGAAAGTGCTGCTCGACACTCACGCTCTGGTGTGGTGGTTGGAGGCCGACAGGCGAGTAAGTCCGACCGTCAGAAATGTCCTTGGCGATCCCATGACCGTGGCATTCATCAGCGCGGTCTCAGGCTGGGAGATCGCGACCAAAGTGCGCATCGGCAAGCTCCAGATGAGCCTCGCCATCGTCACCGATTTCCCGGCCGAGATGGCAAGGATCGGATACCACCCGCTTCCGGTCAGTCTTGCCCATGGACATCGGGCAGGCGGATTGTCCGGTCCCCACATGGATCCCTTCGACCGCATGCTTGCCGCCCAATCCCTGATGGAGAACCTGCCATTGATCACCGTCGATCCGGCATTCCAGCAGTTTGGCGTGAGCACCATCTGGTAGATCGAGGCGAGCGCTGCAATCCGGCGACCGTCGGAAGGCCACCGTGCAGCTCGAGCCGCTGCTCGACCCGGCGGGGATGCGGAAGCGGGTTGACGCGCGTCGTCCGAGCTCCTACTCTTACTGCGAGGAGTAAGAACCAATGCGCATTACCTCCAAGGGCCAAGTGACCATTCCCCAGGCGATCCGGGAGGCGGCAGGGCTGTTGCCACACACGGAGGTCGACTTCGTGCTCGAGCGGGGGGAGGTCAGGATCGTCAAGATCGCAGCGGCCAAAGGTCCTAGTCGCGGCGAGCGGATCGTCGGGCTGTTGCGCGGCAGCGCCACTGCCAAACTCGACCTGACGACCGACCAGATCCTCGACATGACGCGCAGCGAGGCGACGGGGATGAGAGTGTCGGGGAAAAATGCACGGAGATGAGACCCGTCCTCGTCGACAGCAGCGTTCTGCTCGATATCGTGCATGGTGATCCGGTCTGGGGGAGCTGGTCCGGCACGGCGCTCGCAGCGGCATCGAACGAGGCCGTGCTCGTGATCAATCCGGTGATATATGCCGAGGTGTCCGTGCGCTTCGCCAGGCAGCAGGACCTGGATCGCGTTCTGCCGTCGGCGTTGCTGCGCCGTGAGCCGCTGCCTTGGGAGGCAGCCTTCGCAGCCGGCAAGGCTTTTGTCGACTACCGCCGCCGGGGAGGAGCGAGAGCATCGATCCTGGCCGACTTCCTGATAGGTGCGCACGCGCTGGCAGCCGGCTATCGACTGCTGACGCGCGACACCAAGCGCTTCAAGGCATCGTTCCCGTCGCTGGAGCTGATCGCGCCGCCTTGATCGCCGCAACCAGGGCTACTCGAATGCTCCGCGATATCGTCGACGCCGATCTCGACACCTTGCTTGCACTCAACACCGCCCACGCCGTCGAGACCTCGCTGCTCGAGCGCGCCAAGCTCGCCCGCATGATCGGCGCGGCATTCTCGGCGAGGACCAACGACGCGAGCTCGGTATTGCTGCTCGCCTTCGACCAGGACGCCGACTACGACAGCCCCAATTTCCTCTGGTTCCGCGAACGCTATCCGCGCTTCGTCTATGTCGATCGGATCATCGTCGGCGCCGCTCTGCGCGGGCAGGGGATCGCCCGCCGGCTTTATGGCGACCTGTTCGGAAAGGCAGCCGCACGGGGGCATGACCTCGTCGGCTGCGAGGTCAATCGCGAGCCGCCAAATCCGGCCTCGGACGCCTTTCACGCAGCATGCGGCTTCGTCGAGGTCGGACGGGCGGGCCTCGGCGGGAGCAAGCAAGTCCGATATCTGGTGAAAGTATTGCCGTAGATCGCTGGCATCGGCTTCGTCTGACCCTACCAGGCCGTGCGCGCGCCGAGCTCGGCAATTCTCAGATCGGTCGTGAGCAGCGTAAGGCCGTCGACGATGGCCTGCGCCGCGAGCAGCCGGTCGAACGGATCACGATGGTCGCCCGGCAGCCAACCGGCGCGAAAGCCATGCTCGACGGTCACCGGCAGCAGCGCGAATCCCTGCTCGGCGAGCACCTCGGGTAGACGCCGGGCAACCGGCAGCGCTCTGGCCAGCTTGCCGATTCGGGCCTTGATGGCGATCTCCCAAGCTGAAGCGGCGCTGACGAAGACGAGGCTCGTGTCGCTTTCGATGATCGCACGCGCGGTCGCGGAGAGCTTCGGATCGCCATCGAGCCACCAAAGCAGCGCGTGGGTATCGAGCAAGTGGCTCATGGGATTTGCGTGCGTTTCGGCTTACGGCGACTGTTGACGGCTCGAGCCGCTTTGTCGCCGATCGACAAAGGCGCCGAAGGTGGCGGAGCGACGTGAGCCCCCTCCCATTCGGCGTATTCATCGTCGGGCAGTGGCTCGAAGAATTCCTCGGTAACGGTGGCCAGCCCGCGATAGGCTCCAAACACGCGCCGGGCCTTTGGCTCCATGCGCACCAGTCGCGCAACCGGCGTGCTGCCACGCGCAATGATCACCTCATCGCCGGCTTCGACCGCCGCGAGCAGCTTCGAGAGCTTGGTCTTGGCCTCGTGAACGGTATAGGTCGACATCGCAAGCCTCCATTGGCTAACGATATTAGCTAATCTCGACGCGGCCCGCAAGCGCAACGCCTGGCGGGGCCATCCGCTCCCATCGTCTCATGCCTCCGCGTCCGCGCGCATGCCGGTATGGATTGAACCCGGCAACACCACAAACCCTCATGCCTCCGCGTCCGCGCGCATGCCGGCCGTGGTTGGCGACGTGCGCAGCTCGGGCTTGTACTTGCCGCGCTCGGCTTTTGGCACGGAAGGCCGTGCCGCCATGCGGATCAGTGCCAAGGCGACCAACGACCCGTGAACGATGGCGATATAGGTAAAGAGCGCGGGTGGGCCGAACCGATCGACCGCGAGTGAGCCGAGCGTGGGACCAGCCGTTGCCCCGACGGCATAGGTGAAGAGCAGACCAGCCGAGACGAGCGCGTACTCGCCGGGCTTGGCAAAATCGTTGGCGTGCGCCGCCGACAGCGAATAGAGCGGCATCGCGAACGCCCCGAACACCAGCACGCCCACATAGGCGACATAGGGGTTGCCCCCGGTCGGCAGCAGCGTCAGCACGATCCCCGCGATCGAGGCGCAGCCGGTCGCGATCAGCATGGTGGTGCGCCGGTCGGTGCGGTCGGACAGCCAGCCGAGCGGCATCTGCAGGATCGCGCCACCGGCGATGCCGCAGCTCATGAAGAATGCCATGCCCGAAATGCCGAGCCCGATATCGTTGGCATAGAGCGGCCCGACCGTACGGAAGGCGGAGTTGGTGAGGCCGACCGCGAAGCAGCCGACAAAGGCGAGGGGCGAGATGCGCCAGACCTGCCAGAACCGCAGGCTGACCGAGCGTCCCTCGGGCGGAGCGGTCGCTGGCGTGATCGCGATCGGCACCAGCGACAGCGACAGCAGCATGGCCACGACCACGAGCGAAACGAACCCGTCAGCACCCAGCACCGGCAGCAGCAGCTGCGAGCCCGTCGCCGCCAGCAGGTCGACGAGGCTGTAGATCGAGAGCACGCGGCCGCGCGCCTCGTTGGAGGCAGCCCCATTCATCCAGCTTTCGATCGCGGTGAAGAGCCCGGCAAAGCAGAACCCCATGACAAACCGCACACAGATCCAGGTGACCGGCTCGATCTGCAGCAGCAGCACGAGCGTGCCCGCGGCTGCGATTGCCGCCAACGCGGCAAACACCCGGATCTGGCCGACCATGCGGATGAGCTGGGTCGCGACCAGGGTCCCGCACAGGAAGCCGAGGAAGTAGCTGGTGCCGATCAAGCCGATCAGCGTCGGACTGAAGCCTTCCCGGCTCGCCCTCACCGTAATCAGCGTGATCAAGAGCCCATTGCCGGCGGACAGGATGAAGGTCGAGACGTAGAGGGGAAAGAGCGAGAGCATAGGACATCCTGTGCAAGGTGGCCGTGACGCGATACCCCCACTGTGGGGCGGGCGCGAACCACACCGCAAGCTTGCACTCTCTGCAATGAGGGGTCACGATAATTGACACATGCCGGCCCCGTTCGGCGGCATAGTTCCAAAATTGTTCACGACTGGCAGGCTCGATTGCCAGAATCGCAAAGGGGTGGCATCCCCATCCTGAGTTGTTGCAGGGGAGATCACATGTCACGCCGTTATTTTGGCACAGACGGTATCCGGGGCCTCGCCAACACCCATCCGATGACCGCCGAGGTTGCGCTAAAGGTGGGAATGGCGGCCGGCAAGCTGTTCACCAATGGCGATCACCGCCACCGGGTCGTGATCGGCAAGGACACGCGCCTCTCGGGCTACATGATCGAATCGGCCATGGTGTCGGGCTTCACCTCGGTCGGCATGGACGTGTTCCTGCTCGGACCGATGCCAACTCCGGCCGTCGCCATGCTGACGCGCTCGCTGCGCGCCGACCTCGGCGTCATGATCTCGGCCTCCCACAACCCCTATTCCGACAACGGCATCAAGCTGTTCGGCCCCGATGGCTACAAGCTCTCCGACGAGATCGAGCTGACGATCGAGGGGATGATCGAGGCGCCGTCGGCAACGCTGCTGGCCTCGCCAGAGCGTATCGGTCGCGCCACCCGGGTCGAGAGCGCGCAGGAGCGCTACATCGAGTTCGCCAAGCGCACGCTGCCGCGCAACCTGAAGCTCGACGGCCTGCGCGTCGTGGTCGATTGCGCCCATGGGGCCGGCTACAAGGTGGCGCCGCTCGCGCTGTGGGAGCTGGGCGCGGAGGTGATCAAGATCGGCGTCGATCCCGACGGTTTCAATATCAACAAGAAATGCGGCTCGACCGCGCCTGATGCGCTCTGCGAGAAGGTGCGCGAGGTGCGGGCGGATGTGGGCATCGCGCTCGATGGCGACGCCGACCGGGTGATCATTGTCGACGAGCAGGGCCGCATCGTCGATGGCGACCAGTTGATGGCCGTGATCGCGGATGCCTGGAAACGGCGGCAACGGCTGGCGGGCGGTGGCATCGTCACGACCATCATGTCGAACCTCGGGCTCGAGCGCTATCTGAAGGAATTGAACCTCAGCATGCACCGCACGCCGGTCGGCGACCGCTATGTGGTCGAGCACATGCGCAAGCACGGCTACAATGTGGGCGGCGAGCAGTCGGGCCATATCGTGCTCTCCGACTATACGACCACGGGCGACGGCCTCGTCTCGGCACTGCAGATCCTTGCCTGCGTGGTCCAGAGTGAGCAGCCGGTCTCGACGGTGTGCAACCGGTTCGAGCCGCTGCCCCAAGTCCTGAAGAACGTGCGCTATACGGCCGGCAAGCCGCTCGAGAGCAAGGCGGTGCAGAGCGTGATCGAGTCGATGCGCAAGAAGCTCGGCAATTCCGGCCGGCTGGTGATCCGCCCGTCGGGCACCGAGTCCGTCATTCGCGTGATGGCCGAGGGCGACGACGAGGTGCTCGTCAACAATGCCGTTGGCGAGATCGTGGAGGCGCTGCGCAAGGCCGCAGCCTGACGGATTGGCGTGCAAACGATGCAGAAATTGCGGCGCCTGGCATTTGGGGCATTGCGGACGGTAGCCATGCTGCTTGCCGCCGGGATCGCCATGGCTGCAGCGGGCGATGCCCCTACCGTCGAGGATCTGCTCGGTAAAGCCCAAACCCAGTCGGAGCAGCATGCCGTCGAGCAGCTGATCGAGCAGCTGAAGAGGAACACCGCGGCCGCGCCAGCCGGGCCGGTCACGGAGCCAGCCGCGACGGCGCCTCTGCCACGGACCCAGCCGGTCGCAACGGCGCCCGAGCCGGCCGTGGCACCCCCAGCACAGCCGGCCTCTCCAACTGCTGACGAAGGGACGACCTCACCGACACCACCGGCAATCGCCAGCACGCCGACGGCGCCACCGGCCGCGGCCATTGCCCCGGCGGCAGCGGGAGCGACCGCCGCCGCCACCCCGCCGGAGCCTCCGACCGTGGCACCCGTCGTGACCGCGGTTCCCAGCCAAGAAATCCCAGCCGCAACAGCCGCGGCACCAACGCCTCCCCAACCCGAGGCAACCGCGCCAACGCTGCCCGAGCCGACGGCCGCCTCGGCAGCGGCGCCTGCAGCCGCTCCGGCTGCGCCGGAACCAGCGCCCGCGGCTGAAGCTTCCGGTGAGCAGGGCGATGATGACGTCCCCGCCATTGCCGCAGCCGCCCCAACGCCGCCTGCCGCTGCCCCCAGCGTTGCGGCGACAGTCCAGACGCCACTGCCCAGCGTCGACCTCGAGGTCCAGTTCGGCTTCCAGTCGGACGCGATCACGCCCGAAGCCGAGGCTGCCCTCACGACCCTTGGCCGTGCGCTCGCCGATCCCCGCCTCCTCACCGACCGCTTCCTGATCGCGGGGCATACCGATGCGAAGGGGCGGGCGTCCTACAACCTCGCCCTCTCCGAGCGCCGGGCCAATGCGATCCGCCGCTTTCTGATCGAGCAATTCGCGATCGCGTCCGACCGGCTCGTCGCCAAGGGTTTTGGCGAGAGCCAGCTCAAGAATGCCACCGATCCCCGTGCCGCCGGGAACCGCCGGGTGCAGATCGTCAATCTGTCGGGCGCGCAATAGCGGGGCAGTTGCGCATGCGGCTGCACGGCCGGCCGGCCGTTGCCGCCTGCAAGTCACGACCCTTTGGCCCGCGGGCGCTCGCCGGGTGCCTGAGGGTGCTGGATGCTGCCGACGCCGGTGCGTGAGCAGCGATCGACGATGCGGGGACCGCCGATGCGGGGACCGACTCCGGGCGGCGCGCATGACGTGTCGCCCCTCGGCCCCGTTGCAGCGACATTCGCGGCTACCCTTAGCCGTCCCGGCTCGGCAAGCCAATTCGCTGGCGCGGCTATGCGGCCGCCTGCGGGCACTGATTGCGCCGGTCCCAATTCAGGCCGCTGATCCAGCTCAACGTGCCGTGCGCCCGAGAACCTCGATCAATTCGGCGATCTTGCTCCGCTGCTCGGCGGCGTCGCCGCTGACGATTGCATGCTCGACGCAATGAGCGATGTGGTCGCGCAAAACCTCCTCCTCGACCCGCCGGAGCGCCGCGCGCACGGCAGCGATCTGGGTGACGATGTCGATGCAATAGCGGTCGTCCTCGACCATCCGCGCCAGACCGCGAACCTGACCCTCGATCCGGCTGAGGCGCTTCAGACAGGACGGCTTGGAGGTCTTTGCCATGCTTGACGCATACCCTGCGAGGGTATACCTGTCAACTCATACCCCCCTAGGGTACCCGGCGAGCGGGTGCCGGCAGAGCAAGGCAGATCGTCATGGCAGCACACGAGCCCACCGGCAACCACGCCCCAGCCGCCCAGGGTATCAAGGATCCCGTCTGTGGCATGACGGTCGACCCCGACACGGCCAAACATTCCCACGCGCACGAAGGCCAGACCTACTATTTCTGCTGCGGCGGTTGCCGCGCGAAGTTCGCCGCCGATCCGGCGCAATACCTCACGCCCATCGCGAAACCTGCAACGCCACCGCCAGCAGGAGCGACCTACACCTGCCCGATGCATCCCGAGATCCGGCAGCCGGGCCCCGGCGCCTGCCCGATCTGCGGCATGGCGCTCGAGCCGGAGATCGTCTCTGCCGACGACGCCCCCAATCCCGAGCTCGCCGACATGACGCGGCGGTTCTGGATCGGCCTTGCCCTTGCCATGCCAGTGCTCGCGCTCGAGATGGGTGGGCACCTGACCGGGCTGCATCAATGGCTCGGCCAGCAGACATCGAACTGGCTCCAGCTGGTGCTGGCGACACCGGTGGTGCTGTGGGCGGGCTGGCCGTTCTTCGAGCGGGCATGGACCTCGCTCGAGACGCGCCGTCTCAACATGTTCACGCTGATCGCCATGGGCACGGGCGTGGCATGGCTCTACAGCATCGTCGCCACCTTGCTGCCCGGGCTGTTTCCGGCCTCGATGCGCGCAGCCGACGGCTCGGTTGCCATCTATTTCGAGGCCGCGGCCGTCATCACCGTGCTGGTGCTGCTCGGGCAGGTGCTGGAGTTGCGGGCCCGCGAGCAGACGAGCGGCGCCATCCGAGCCCTGCTCGACCTGTCGCCGAAAATGGCGCGCCGGATCGCCCCGAACGGCAGCGAGGAGGACATCGGCCTCGACCGGGTCGTCGTCGGCGACCGCCTGCGCGTGCGGCCCGGCGAGCGGGTGCCGGTCGATGGCGAGATCGCCGAGGGCCGCAGCGCGATCGATGAATCGATGGTGACGGGAGAATCGATGCCCGTGACCAAGGCCGTGGGCGAGAAGGTGATCGGGGGGACCATGAACCAGTCCGGCGGCTTCGTCATGCGCGCCGACAAGGTCGGCCGTGACACCATGCTCGCCCGGATCGTGCAGATGGTGGCCGAGGCGCAGCGCAGTCGCGCTCCCATCCAACGGCTCGCCGATCAGGTCTCGGCCTGGTTCGTCCCCGCCGTCATCCTGGCGGCGCTGCTCGCCTTCACCGCCTGGTCGATCTGGGGGCCGGAGCCGCGTTTGACCTATGGGCTGATCGCGGCCGTCTCGGTGCTGATCATCGCCTGCCCGTGCGCGCTCGGGCTCGCCACGCCGATGTCGATCATGGTGGGCGTGGGGCGGGGAGCGCAGTCGGGCGTGCTGATCCGCAGCGCCGAGGCGCTCGAGCGCATGGAAAAGGTCGATACGCTCGTCGTCGACAAGACCGGCACGTTGACCGAGGGCAAGCCGAGTGTGGTGGCGATCAGGACCACGGGCGGCATCGAGGAAGGGGAGCTGCTGCGCCTGACCGCGAGCCTCGAGCGCAGCAGCGAGCATCCGCTGGCGGCCGCGATCGTGCGATCGGCCCAACAGCGCGGCCTTGCGCTCGCTGTTGCCGAGAATTTCGACTCACCTGTCGGCAAAGGCGTGAGGGGGTCCGTCGAGGGGAGGAAGCTCGTCATCGGCAATCGCGCGATGATGGTTGAGGACGGCATCGACACCAGCAGCCTCGAGGCCGGTGCCGAGGAGTTGCGCCGCGACGGGACGATAGCGATTTTCGTTGCGATCGAGGGCAAAGCCGCCGGCGTCATGGCCATTGCCGACCCGGTCAAGGCGACGACCCCTGCTGCCATTGCCGCGCTGCAGGCCGCCGGCATCCGCGTCGTGATGCTGACCGGCGACAACGCGACGACCGCCAAGGCGGTTGCCCAGAAACTCGGGATCACCGAGGTCGAGGCCGAGGTGCTGCCGGAGGCCAAGGGCAGGATCGTCGAGCGCCTGCGCCAGCAGGGCCGGATCGTGGCGATGGCGGGGGACGGCGTCAACGACGCGCCCGCGCTCGCCGCCGCCGATGTCGGCATTGCCATGGGCACGGGCACCGATGTCGCCATGGCGAGCGCGGGCGTCACACTCCTCAAAGGCGATCTCAATGGCATCGTGCGGGCGCGCCAGCTCTCGGCTGCCACCATGGCCAACATCCGCCAGAACCTGTTCTTCGCCTTCGTCTACAACGCGGCCGGCGTGCCGATCGCGGCCGGTGTGCTCTATCCGGTGCTCGGCATCACGCTCTCGCCCGTCATTGCGGCCGCGGCGATGGCACTCTCCTCGGTCAGCGTAATCGGCAATGCGCTGCGGCTTCAGCGCGTGACATTGTAGCGGATGGGCGCGGAGCGACAGCTTCCGGCCGGTTGGCGCGACCAGCCAGCCAGGATCGAAGGTGAACCCGATCGATGCCAGCGACGACCGGCCATGGCCACCGCACCCGCCTACTCGCTCGTCAGCAGTTTTTGCGCAGCCGTGCCGAGGGCGCCAGCGATGACGCAAGGCGCCGCGATCTCGGCATGTCCGGTCGCTCCCGCCGCGACGCAGCCGAGCGCCAGCACGGTCGATCCCGCCTGCATCGCCCAGCTGCGGCTGCGCGAGCTTTCTGGCCCCTTCGTCCGCAGCTCCTCGATCGCCTTCAGCGCTTCCTTGCGGATCGGTCCCAGCTCGTAGGTCTCGGCCGCCTCGATCACTTCCTTCAGGGTCGCCGCCACCGCCTCGGGCTGGTGCTCGGCTTCCACGTAGCAGAGCTTCAGGAGGCTCTGGTCCTTGGCGGCATTGGAGGCGAGCGTCCATTTCGCCATGCTGCCCGCGGTGAGGCGATCGAGGTCGTCGCCCTCGCGCGTCCAGGCGAGCGCTGCGATCACGCGCATGATCGGCTCGTAGGAGCCGGTCGAGATGTAGTAGCCCCAGAGCGTATCGAGCGTGCGCGGATGCTCGAGCGGCAGCTCCATCAGCCGGCCCGCCTCGCCCGCGAGGAAACGGTCGATCAGCACCTTGCGCTCGGGGATGCCGACGGCGAGCGCGCGCAGCAGCTCGTGCCATTCGGGCAATCCGGAATAGGCGACCGCGCGAACGACCGTGACCTGCTCATCCGAGCGCATCGGGAACATCGGATCGATCAGCGTCTTGGCGTCGAGCTGGTTGGCGCCGAGCACGCCCGCGACGAAGCCCACGTATACGCCCGCCGCATCCTGGTCCTCGAGCAGGCCGAGCTCGCTCATGGCATGCACGGCCGCGGCGAGGCGCTTGGGCTCCGGTGACTTCCGGTAGCCCATCATCCAGCGCATGAGGTCGGTCTGCGAGGCAAAGCCAAGCTCGTCCGCCCTGGTCGCACCGGGGCCGCTGGCAAGAACGGCGAGACAAATCAGCAGTGCTGCGAGACGACGCATGACGAGCTCCAGACCGGCAGCCCCACCAAGGCGGAACGGAAACAAGCTCTTGCGTCAACTTGATGGCGGAAGGATCGGGCTCGGGAGCATTCAGCGCATCGACGGCGCGTAGATCAGGCCACCCCGGTTCCACAGGCTGTTGAGCCCCCGCCTCAGCCCGAGCGGGCTGTCCTTGCCGAGATTGCGCTCGAATACCTCGCCATAATTGCCGACCGCCTTGACGATCAGATAGGCCCAGCGCGGATCGATTCCGAGCCCGCTCTCGGGTCCGGTCTCGGCGCCGGCGAACTCGCGGGCGACGGGACTGCCGGCGGCGATCCAGGCATCGATGTTCTGGCTAGTGATGCCGACCTCCTCGGCATGGATCAGTGCAAACAGCGACCAGCGCACGATCGAGAGCCATTGCTCGTCGCCTTGGCGCACGACCGGTCCGAGCGGGTCCTTGGCGATCACCTCCGGCAGCATCACATGATCGTCGGGCGCCGACAGCTTCTGGCGCTCCGCCTCGAGCCCCGAAAGCGTCGCCACATAGGCCGTGCAGCGCCCGGCGTCGTAGGCTTTCAGCGCATCCTCGGCCCGCTCCATGCCGACGATCTCGACCGGCATGCCGCGTCCGGCCCAGAAGCGGACGACGCCGACCTCGGCCGCGCTGCCCGACTGCAGGCAGACCTTGGCGCCGGAAAGCTCCAACACGCTGGCAATCGCGAGGTCGCGCCTGACGATCACGCCCTCTCCATCGAAATAGCTGACACCGGCGATCCGCAATTGCAGCTCGCTCTCCAGCGCCATCGACCAGAGGCCCGCGCGCGCGAGCAGATCGACCTCGCCTTGGCGCAGCACCTGATAGCGCTCGTTGGCCATCAGCGGACGGAATTGCACCTTGGCGGCGTCCCCCAGCGCGGCGACCGCCACCGCACGACAGACGTCGACGTCGAGCCCGCGCCAAGCCCCGCCCGCATCGACCGCGGCAAGGCCAGGCGAGGCATCGTCCACACCGCAGATCACATGGCCGCGCTCGCGTATCTGATCGAGCGTCGGCCGCGGCTGGGCCGTGGCGCTGGTGGCGAATGCGGCACACAGACAGGCTAGCGCTGCTGCGAGCAGCCGCGTCGTCGGGTCCATTCCCTTCCCTTCCTTCCCTGCCGCGACGGCCGCCCCACAGGTGGTCCTGCCAACCCTATTTGGTCGTCCCGGTCCCGCCCGGTCTGATTGCCGGGCTGGGAGCCTATGTTTGAAGTGATGCGGCCTTCCGGGTCAAGGCTTGACTGCGGGTCCGGATTAGGAGAAAGCCCAGGATCGAGCAAAGGACACAATCGATGGGCAAGTCGCCGAGAACGCCTCTCTCCTCGCTGCGTCCCGCGACCCGAGCCGTGCATGGCGGCCGCCACCCCTTCGAGCACCACGGCTTCGTCAATCCGCCGGTCTATCGCGGCTCGACCGTGCTGTTTCCCGATCTCGACACGCTCGAAAGCGGCAACCAGCGCTACACCTACGGCCGCAAGGGCTCGCCCCTGATGAGCGCGCTCGAGGAGGCGCTCTGTGGTCTGGAGGGCGGGCAGCGGACCGTGCTGACCTCCTCGGGCCTCGCGGCCATCACCACGTCGCTCCTCGCCTTCGTGGAGACTGGCGACCACATCCTCGTCGCCGACACCGCCTACCGGCCGGCGCGCACGTTCTGCGACGGCATCCTGAAGCGGATGGGCGTCGAGACCAGCTACTATCACCCGGACCTGGGCGAAGGGATCACGGCACTATTCCGCCCCAACACGCGCCTCGTCTATGCCGAGTGCCCCGGCTCGCAGACCTTCGAGATGCAGGACATCCCGGCGCTCGCGCGGGCCTGCCGGACACGCGACCTCTACCTCCTCGTCGACAACACCTGGGCGACGGCCATCTATTTCAAGCCGCTCGCGCACGGGGCGGACGTGTCGATCAATGCGGGCACCAAATACATCGTCGGCCATGCGGACGCGATGCTCGGTGTCGTCACGGCGAGCGAGCGCGCGGCCAAGCCCATCACCAAGGCGCTCTGGGAGCTCGGCAATTGCGCCGGCACCGAGGAGATGTATCTCGGCCTGAGGGGCCTCAGGACCATGCCGCTGCGGCTCGAGCGCCATTGGCGTGCCGGAGTGGAGATGGCCGAGTGGCTGCAGGCGCGCCCCGAGGTCGAGCGCGTGCTGCATCCTGGGCTGCCGGGCTCCGTGGGGCATGCGATCTGGAAGCGCGATTTCACGGGCGCCACGGGCCTCTTCTCCGTGGTGCTGAAACCTGCCAGCCGCACCCAGCTAGCCGCCATGCTCGACGGGCTCGAATTGTTCGGCATGGGCTGGTCGTGGGGCGGCTACGAGAGCCTGATCGTGCCGTTCGATCCGGTCGGCTACCGCACGATCGCGCCCTTCACGCATGCGGGCCCCGCGCTACGCCTGCATATCGGGCTCGAGGACACGGCGGATCTGCAGGCCGATCTGGCGGCCGGATTCGAGCGGATGCGGGCGGCGGGATGATGCGGCAACATCGCGACAGCAGCACCCCAGCAAGCGGACTACTTGCTGCGCTGCAGCAAATTCCTGCAAAGGGCACACAAGCGACCGATGCCGGATATGGATCATCAGCAATGGTGTGTTTTTCTGGGCACTTGACGCTACGGCTGTTGCTACCAATGTTATTGCAGCGCATTTTGATCGGCGCCATTTTCTGAGCAAGTTGCAGCATTTGGTCTTCGAACGCTCGCCGCTGCGCTTGCTTCCGGGCGCCCCTGCCGGGTAGGCCCGCGGACTTTGACCCGAGCCTCTCACAAATCCGGACTTGATACTCTCGCATCAACCGGCTCGTGCCACCGTTCGCAGGTGCCTGCCGCCGACATCGGGCTTTTCCTGTTTCCAATTGGCCCGCCCAGACTTCGGTGACCCGCCTCCTTCGCTCCAGCCCCATTACAGGGCCTTCATCGCTACTACGGAGCAGGCCGCCCCTCTCCGGTGCATCGGTACTTTCAGCCTCGCGGTCGTAGCCGCTTGCGCCCATTCCCTTGCCATCACCAGCCAGGGTCTCACGTTCCATACAGGAGCCCGGTCGAGCATTGCGCTGCTTACACGCCAGAGGCCGCTCGGCCGGTCGCAGGCCATCCGCCGAGCTCTTCCCGGAAGAAGAGCTACCACCCCGGTTTGTCATCGCCTTTCAGCTTTCGACGCTACAGAAGCAGTCCACTTGCGTTCGCCTCTCTCGACCACAACCGCTCGCGGTGGTATCGGATCGCCGACCCCGAAGGGCCCGCCTCATCTCCCGTTCAGTTGCGCGCTACCGTGTGGACCGGCTACGCTTCGCGACACAAGACCCACAGCCAACATGTTGCGCCGAGGCAACGTCGATGGTTTTGGGGGCATGCAGTCGGATCTACCGCCAGACCGAGAGATGCTCCACGAGACTGGGCGGCGGCTTCGGCTTGGGCTCGCCGGCTGGTGTGCCTGCCACGATGAAACCGACGAGGTGCTCATTCGGCTGAAGGGTGAAAGCCCTGCGGAGCGCGCTGGTCGTCACGCGCCTGCCGCTGAGGATCATTCCGCCGAAGCCGGATGCGTGCATGGCCAGCAGGAACGATTGGAGTGCAGCGCCGACTGCAATCAGCTGCTCGCTCAGCGGGATGTAGGGATGATCCGGCGCGGTGATCGCAACAAGCGCTACGACGCAAGGGCTGTCCATGGCCTTCGAGCGCGCGGCCGTCAGGGTCGAAGGGCTGGCGGCGGGATCGAGCTCAAGGGCGGCGGCGGCAAAGGCTTCTGCCAGCTTTGGGTGGCTTGCCTTCTCGATCTGCACGAAGCGCCAGGGCCGCAGCTGACCGTGATCGGGCGCCGAGAAAGCGACTGCAGCGAACGCCGCAATGTCCTCACGCGTAGGCCCGGGCGGAACGAGCAATCTCGGTTTGAGGGATCGCCGGCCTCGCAGCAGAGCGAGCAGATCGTCGGGGTTGGACCCGGGCATTCCTTCTCCGATCGCTTGCCCCCTGACTATCTGCCGGGCGGTGACCGACCGCCCGGCAGGGAGCGAGAGTGTCTCAGGCCATGTATTCCTTCGACTTGAAGGTCAAGTGCCTCACGCTCTCAGGCGCATCGGCGATCTTGCGGATGCTACCCCAGGTCTGCTTGTAGTTGGGCAGGATCAGCTCGTTGACGCCGTCATTGATGACGTTGCCGACGACGCCGGTGGGGAAGGCGAACAGCATGAAGGTCTCGCCCTTCCTTGCCGTCGGCGTCGGATAGGCCATCGCCTGGGTCGAGCCGTCGTCGTTGTAGACCTCGACGAGGTCTCCAGCGTTCAGTCCCAGCTCGCTCATGTCGTCCGGGCTCATCTCGATGAAGGGATAGGGCCAGCGATCCATGACGAAGTCGCTGTCCTGGTCGAGGAAGGCATTCTGCCAGACGAGATTCGCGCGCCCGTTGTTGATCAGGTACTTGAACTTCGCCTTCTGCTCTTCTTTGCCGGGCGCCTGCATGCCGCGCCAGACAGCCTCCATGAAGATCGCCTTGCCATCCTTGCCGCCAAACTTGCCGTCCGTATAGAGTCGCTTCGTGCCGATCAGCTTGCCGTCCTTGAAATCGACGACCGGCTCCTGCACACCGTTGTTGCCCATGGCGCGCAGCCGCTCATAGGTGACGATCTTGCCCGTATTGGCATGATAGCCGTCCATGAAGGCGTCTTCCTCGGTCTTCCAGTCATAGCCTTTGAACTGGTCGGCGTAGGTCGTGTCGCCCATCTCGCGCAGCACTTTCTCCATGTGCTGGGCCATGCCCGCGGCAATCAGGCAGTCAGGCTTGGCGTTGCCCGGCGGGTCCATGTAGCGCTCGACCAGGCGCATGCGACGCTCGCCATTCATGGAGGTCAAGTTCATCTCGCCCGACTCGGCGGCAGGCAGCCAGACGTGGCTGGCCTCTCCAATCTTGGTCGGGATGATGTCGACATCGACCGAGAACAGGCCACCGGCCTTGATCGCCCCGAGTATGGCCGCGACCATTCCTGCCCGGTCACCGTAGGGCACCGCGCTCATCGCGTCCTTCACCATATCGGTCCGTTTTTTGTAAATGCGCTTGAATTCATGCGCATTGAGCGTCGTCTTGTAGTGATCGCACGCCCAGATATGGTGGACGCCGCCCTTGCCTTCGATCAGCAGCTTGTCGACATAGGCCGCCGGACGCCCGACATGGGCGTCGGACGGGCGCATGTAGCCTTCCTGATGACCGCCCATGCGCACGCAGCCACCGCCCGGCCGGCCGACATTGCCGGTAGCGAGCGCGACGTTCACGAGCGCGGCATTGGTGCGGTAGTTGTCATTGCCCCAGATCAGGCCCTTTTCGTAGGCGAACATGGTGCGCCGACGCTTGCCGTCCTTGGGCTCGGCGATCCAGGTTGCCGACTGTGCAATCTGGTCGACTGTCAGGCCGGTGATCTTGGCGGCATCCTCGAGACTGGTCCGGTTCGCTTTCAGCGCCTTGCTCCAGTCGGCGCATGACGCAGTGATGAACTCGCTGTCCTGCCAGCCCTTGTCGGCGATGTAGGTGAGCCAGGCATTGAACAGCACCATATCGGTGCCGGAATTGATGGCAAGGTGCATGACGCCGTCCTTGCCGGCTTCGACCTCGCAGGCGTTGACCGTCACTGTGCGCCGGGGGTCGACGATGACGATGCGACCGCGTGCGTGCGTCTCATCGGGCAGCTGCGTCTTCTTCTTGTCGAGCGAGGTACCGCGCAGATTCGGAACCCAGTGGTTGAGGAAGTAGTTCGTCTGGGTCTCGAGCGAATTGCAGCCGACTGCGACGATGGTATCAGCCAGCTCGGCGTCCTCGTAGCAGTTGTTGAGCTCGCCAACGCCCATATCGCGGGTCGCATGCACCTCGGAGTTGTAGGCCGGCCGATTGTGGATGCGAATGTTCTTGACCTTCATGGACTGGAAATAGAGCTTTCCAGTGCCCCAGGTATTCTCGTAGCCGCCAGCCGAGCCGCCATGGTCGAACACCGACACGAACAACCCGTCCTCGCCCTGCTCCTTGACGACGGCCGCCGTCACGCGGGCGACGAGGTCGAGGGCATCTTCCCACGAGGTCGGATGCATCTGGCCGTAGCGCCAGACCATCGGGTCTGTCAGTCGCTGCTGCTGGCTTCCCTTGGCGCGGCTGTAGCGAAGCTCGCCCATCCGGGCACCCCGCACCGAGCCCAGGCCGGAGTTCACCTCGCAGTCCTTGTCGGGCTTGATGACGATATGCACGTCCTCGCCGTTCTGCTGAACGATGTTGTACATGGATGGCGAGTACCAGGCCGTCGTCTCGGCCGGTTGCTGCTTCGATAGGTCGACGCCGAATGCGTTCGAGGCGGCATCCGTGCCTCCCTGCTTGTTCACTGGCCAAGTGTAGGCGTGATAGCCGCAACCGACGATGCAATAGTGGCAGGTGACGTTGTGCTTTTTGGCGTCTGCGGGAACGATCGGCAGACGGTCGATCTGACGTTTGTAGGCCATGGATCCAATCCCCTCTTATGCGAGCACGTTCGACAGGCGGCCGTAGAGCAGCTCATCCACGCCTTCGGCATAGATGTCGCCCTTGTCGTCGACCCGGAGCGTGTATTGCGGCAGGTTCTGCGTGGATTGGCCCCAGACCTGCTGGCCACCGGCTTCCACGTCGAAGCGCGAGTAGTGACCGGGGCAGTTGAAGCTGCGATCCGCGGCATTGTAGGCGAGCGGGAATCCCTTGTGCGGGCAGACAGTCGTAAAACCGACGATGTCGCCGTCGGGCCCAGCTCCACCGGACACGCGTTTGCCGAGCTTCAACAGCACCCCCGGCGCGTCGGCATCGGGATAGGCGACCTCCATCGGCTCGTTCGGCTTCAGGTCGGCGACATTGGCCAACCGGTTCGCCGGATAGTCGACCCTGGCTCCCCCCATCTTGGCCTTGGCCTGCTCGGGCATGAATGTCGCGACCGGCGCTGCGGCTGCGGCAACCGCGGCGCCGCGCAAAAACTGACGCCGGCCGACATCGACCAGCTGGCTGCATCGCTTCATGGCGTTTCTCCCCTGTTGGCATGCTTGCCTGCACGCAGGGAGAACGATGCACATCCCGTGCCATTGGTTAACAAAACGTAAATATCTGAAATATATTACTATTTTTCGGAGAGAAACTCATGCATGTCAGAATTTGCGGACATGTATGCCGGCCAGCGTTCGGCAATCCGTACATTGTCAGTCGTCTGGCTCGACCGCGCCGAGGTCCAGCCGCCGCATCTTCTCCCACAGGGTCGTCCGTGAGATCCCGAGCAATCTTGCCGTCTCTCCGACCTGACGGCCGGTCTCCTTCAGAACGCGCTCGATCTGCCTGCGCTCAGCAGCATCCCGGACCTCGGCGAGCGTCGCACGCTCATTCCCTTCGGATGCGACACGCTCAGCGACTTCGGGGAAGAGATCGGCCGGCATCACCCAATCGCCCCGAGCGAGCGCGAGCGCCCGTTCGATCCGGTTCCGCAGCTCCCGGACGTTTCCGGGCCAGGCGTGCTCGAGGGCCGCGTCATAGGCAAGCGTAGAGAAGCCGCGGATGTTGATCTGGCCGTCGCCCTTCAACTGCTCGAAGAAGAGATCCATCAGCCATGGCAGATCGGCGGGCCTGCGTCGCATGGGTGGCAGATCGATGCGCACGACGTCGATGCGGTAGAGCAGGTCCTCACGAAAGCGACCGTGCCTCGCCTCGCTGACGAGGTCGCTGTTGGTCGCGCACACGACCCGCGCACCAAACGGGACCGATGTTTCGCCGCCGACGCGATGGAATTCGCGAGCCTCGACCAGCCGCAGCAGTTTCGCCTGGAGGCCGAGCGGCATCTCGCCGATCTCGTCCAGAAAGAGAATGCCGCTACGCGCCCGCTCGGCATAGCCGCGATGGAGCGCATGCGCGCCGCTGAAGGCGCCCTTCTCGTGACCGAGCAGCTCGCTCTCCATCAGTTCGGCCGGGATCGCCGCACAATTGACAGCGACGAATGGCTCGCGAGAGCGGGCAGAGTTCCGGTGTAGAAAGCGCGCGCAGATCTCTTTACCCGAGCCGGTCTCGCCAGTGATCAGAACCGGGCTCGACAGCGTCGAGATTCGTCGGCACACGGTTTCGATCTCCCGCATGGCATCAGATACGCCGAGCACGGCATCGGCGTGTGACATCGGGTGGCGGTGGATGAGGGCGTTCGCCCGCCCGACGAGGTCGGCGATCGCGAACGGCTTCGTCATGTAGTCGCCGGCGCCCCGCTGCATCAGCTCGACCGCCTCTCCGATATCGCCGAATGCCGTAACAAACAGGAAGGGCGGCAGGGCGCATCGGCCCGCAAGCTCCCGGAACAGCCTGTCCCCCGTCAGATCGGGCAGACGGATGTCGCAAACGACAAGGTCGGGAGAGGTCGCCAGCAGTCCCCGCATGGCATCCCGACCGGTTCGCCACCAGTCCACATGACTGCCTTCGAGGGTGAGACTCTGGACGAGGCTCTCGCCCATGATTGGATCATCCTCGACGAGGCCGATGACGCGCCCTTCAAGCGACATGTTCCAACTCCTGGCGCCGACATTGAACTGTCAATGTGATGCGGGTGCCCCGTTCTACCCTATCCTCCGCGCGGATCGAGCCGCCGGTATCCTCGATCAGCCGCTTCACCATCCACAAGCCGAGGCCGCCGTGGCCATCGACGGGAGCGCGCCCGGCATGTGGCTCCGCGAGGTAGGCCTTGAGGCCGGCTGGAAACCCAGGGCCTTCATCCTCGACGCGTACCACGAGAGCTCGACCCTCAGCGCGTGCACTGAGGCGGATGCGACCTCTCTCGGGGCTCGCTCCGCATGCATTGAGCAGCAGATTGAGGATGGCGTCGCGCACCGGTCCCGCTGGCACGGCGAGCGGATCAGCGATCTCATTGGACCACTCGCATTCGAGCTGCCGGCGCTTCAGCTCCGGCTTCAAGAGGAGTCTCAGATCGTCGACGTCGCGACGCGTGAAGTCGAGGTTCCGGCAGTCCGACCGATAAGTCATGAGGGACGAACGAACGAGGTCGCGAATGCCGAGGAGCCCCTGCTCGATCAACCGGATCGAGGTGTCGCGCACGCCCTCGCGATCGCCATGCTTCTTCAGCGAATCGAGGGCATTCAACATGCCGCCGAGCGGATTGTTGATCTCATGAGCCATGCCGGAGGCGAGCCGGCCCAGACTTGCGAGCTTTTCCTCCTCGGCGAGCTTTGCGTCGAGCTTTTCTCGTTCATTGACTGCTTCGACAAGCGCGTTGTAGCGGCGGAACAGGCGGCCGAACTCGGAGCGCTTGCGTCCGATCGCGTGCGCGGGAATCGGCTCGATCGGTCCACGCCGACTCCGGTCGAGATGTTGGGACAGGATGCGTATTGGCCGAAGCATCCGCCGGACCGTCGCATAGCCCAGGCCCGCGAACAACACGGTCAGACCGACGTTTGTCATGATCAGCGTGAGGAGCACATCCGATCGCACCACCATCAGGCGCGAGATATCGATCTCGGCATAGATCGCTCCGATGTCCTGACCCTGATACGTCAGGCGGCGCAGCGCATGTGCGCGACGGGTCACGATATCGAGCGTGATGTCGGAGCCTGGCTTGAACAATTGCTTGACGGCTGTGGGCAGCGCGATCTGCGAGGGGAAGTCCTCCGGGTGGCTGGAAGCAAGGACGAGACCGCCTTCACCGGTGACGGTCGTCCAGGCGACCGTCAACCCCTGGTAGAGACGCGCTGAGCGATCGAGGGCATCGAACACTTCCCACACGTCCTGCCGGAGCACATGTGGCTGCACCGAGGTCGAGAGGCCGTCGAGATAGGCCCCGGTCAGCTCGGTCAAATGCTGTTCCTGCGTGTCATTCAGTCGGGCGAGAACCACATTCGTGATGACGGCGCTGACACAGATCATGAGCAGGGCGACGACAATGGGTACCTTGACCGCAATGGGCCAATCCCAGGGAGACAATCCCGCCGCGAGCCTGGAAGGGGAACTCATCAGCCGAATTTCCTGACCGCGGCGACCATGGCGGCTATGCTGTCGAAGAGTGCCGGCTGCTCGTTCGAGAAGCCGTCGAGCCGCAACAGCCCCAGCACCGTTCGACCCTCGTCGTCGGCATGCATACTCAAGAGCGCATTGCGCAATTTGGCAATCTGCTCGCTCCCCTCGAGCGCCTTCGGGCAAGCAATCGGCGGGAAACCGAGCCAGGCGGACTGGCCGACGATCTCGGTTCGCGATGTCAGCTCAGGCTCGATCTCCGCCATCACCTGCCAGACATAGCCATCGACGCTGCCGCTCTGTGCCAGGCCCGATGCGACCGCTCGCACGACGTTTCTGTGGCCGTAGGTGAAGAAGATCTGGCGGAAGAACCGATCGGGCCGCTCACCCATCGCTGCGAGCTCGGACGTGGTCACCAGGTATCCGGAATTGCTGTTGGGATCGGAGAATGCGTGGACATCGCCGCGCAGCGCCTGGATGCCTCGCGCGCCGCGGCCGGTTCGCCCGATCAGGTAAGACTGATAGAGCGGCTTGCCGTGCCAGACCGGGACCGCCACCAGCTCCAGCTTTTCGCGATAGGCAACGAAAGGATAGCCGCAGATCCAGGCTGCATCGAGCTGGCCCGAGACGAGTAGGCTCGTGATCTCCTCGTAGGTCCGCCGCTGCACCAGCTGGATCTCGTGGCCCGTCGCGCGGGAAAGATAGGATTTGAGCCGCTTCAACAGCTCCAGGTCGCTGGTCAGGAAAACGGGCGTCAGCCCGAAACGCAGGACCTCGGCAGCCCACGCACTCCGAGCACGGGTTTGCATTGCAAGTGCCTGCCCGACACCGGCCACGAGCAGCGCTCGCCGGCTCACCCGAGCCGACAGGAGGTAGGTTTCAGTCGACGATGTGTCGGATCGCACGGCCTGCTGCTCCGATCTCCGCTCCCGAGCCACCCATACTATGACGACGCCTGGAGACTGCAAGCACCCCTTGACAGGAGCGGCCGTGCAACTGTCATCGGCCTGTCAAATCCTTCGACTATTCGATGTGCATGGAAACGACACGGGCGACAGCGGTGTTTGCGGCGCTATCGCAGGAGACACGCCTCTCGCTGCTGCAATTGCTCGCCAGCCGGGGCGAGGCCGGCATGACCGCAGGCGAGATTGCCTGTTCGATGGGGCGGACGCCTTCGACGTTGTCGTTTCATCTGGCCGCTCTGGTGGAAGCCGGGCTTGCCCGCGCGGTTCGGCGAGGCCGGCAGATCGACTACATGCTGCGTCCTGCTGGCTTCCGCCCTCTACTGAGCGTCCTGGCTGAAACGTGCGGCAGACCGGGAAGCGAGCTTGGTGTCGCTCTCGAGCGATGGTTGCCTGACGATCCGAGGGAGGAGAGACCAATGACACCGGCGTTCAACGTGCTGTTCGTGTGCACGCGCAATTCTGCCCGCTCGATCATCGCCGAGGCGGTGCTCGAGAAGCTCGGGAAGGGCAAGTTCAAGGCCTATTCCGCCGGGACCGAGCCGGCAGACGCGCCGATGCCCGAAGTGCTCGAGCGGCTGCAACGGCTCGGCCACGATACTGTGGGCTTGCGCAGCAAGAGCTGGCACGATCTCGCCGGACCCGATGCGCCGCGCATGGATTTCGTGATCACCCTGTGCGATGTGCCTGAAGGCGAGATCTGCCCCGACCTCGGTGCCCATCCGATCACGGCGGCATGGCCGTTTCCCGATCCGGCGAAGTTCATGGGCTCGCCGGTCGAGCGCACGACGCTGTTGAACGAGCTCTATGGCATGATCAGACGCCGCCTCGAAGCGTTCATCAGCCTGCCGTTCGAAAGTCTCGACCGGCTGGCACTGAAGGCCCGGCTGGACAAGCTCGGCAACGATACCAACGTCGCAGTATAGCGGGAGCGCGGCAAGGATGAGAATCGGCATCAATGGCATGGGCCGCATGGGCCGGCTGGCGCTGCGGGCTGCGCTCGGCGGCATTGCGCGCACCGAGGGCGATCCGAGATCGGCCAATCGGGCTGAGGTCGCTCACCTGAACGAGATCAAGGGCGGCGTCGCGGCCACCGCGCATCTGCTCGAGTTCGACAGCATCCATGGTCGCTGGCGCACGGCCATCGGTGTCGACGGCAACGACGCCATCCGCGTCGGCGGAACGCGTCTGGGCTTCACATCGCATGCCTTGCCGGGCGACGTCCCTTGGGGCGATCTCGGCTGCGAGATCGTGCTCGAATGCACCGGCAGGTTCCTGAAGCCCGAGGAGCTCGAGGCCTACTTCGAACGTGGCGTGAAGCGCGTGATCGTGGCGGCCCCGGTCAAGGACGAGCGGGCGCTCAACGTCGTCGTCGGCGTCAACGACCAGCTCTACGACCCCGCCCGCCATCGCCTGCTGACAGCCGCCTCCTGCACCACCAATTGCCTCGCGCCCGTCGTCAAGGTGGTGCACGAGGCGATCGGTATCCGCCACGGCCAGATCACGACCATCCATGATCCCACCAACACCAATGTCGTGGTCGACGCCCCGCACCG
>JANNSW010000315.1:0-1896 GCA_031403055.1 Hyphomicrobiaceae bacterium
CAGGTCGGATGCGATCCGCTGCCAGGCCGCGACCCGGTCGGCGTAGGGCCGCATCACGCTGTCGATGCCGAGCAGGTTGACGCCGCGCAGCAGGAACGGGACCACGGTCGCGGGCAGGCTCGCCCCGCCCGCGAGACCGACGGCGGCAACGGACGCGTTGTACTTCATCTGCCCGAGCACGCGCGCGAGCATGGCGCCACCGACCGCATCGATGCAGCCGGCCCAGGTCTCGGCTTCGAGCGGTCGCTTGGAGACCTCCGCCAGCTCCTCGCGCGGGACGATACGCTTGGCGCCGAGCCCCTTCAGATAGTCGCCCGTCTCGGGACGTCCCGTCACGGCGGCCACGTCGTAGCCGAGCTTTGAGAGGATCGCGACGGCGACCGAGCCGACGCCACCGGCGGCGCCCGTCACCAGCACCTCACCCTTCGCCGGGGTCATGCCGTGGGCTTCCAGTGCCATGACCGCGAGCATCGAGGTGAAACCGGCCGTACCGACTGCCATTGCCTGCCGCGTGGTCAGCCCCTTGGGCAGCGGCACCAGCCAGTCGGCCTTGACCTTGGCCTTCTCGCCATAGCCGCCCCACCAGGCTTCCCCCACCCGCCAGCCGGTCAGCACGACCTTGTCGCCCGGCTTGTAGCGCGCGTCGCTCGACGCCTCGACCGTGCCGGCGAAATCGATGCCCGGCACATGCGGATAGGTGCGAACCAGACCGCCGGCGCCGGTGATGCAGAGGCCGTCCTTGTAGTTCAACGTCGAATGCTCGACCTTGACGGTCACGTTGCCGTCAGCCGGCAGGCGCGAGTCCTCGAGGGTCTCGACGGCCTGCGAGATCGTGCCGTCCTCGGCCTTCGAGACGACAAGGGCACGGAAGCTCATGACTGCGTTCTCCTCGGGGATCGGTTCGCTCGACTCTTAACCCGCATTGGGACCGTTAGAAAGTGGCCATCCGACTTCCCCAGCGTCTGGCCCGACAGAGCTCGATCATGATAGGATGGGTGAACGGATGGAGATCTTGCCGACATGACGACAACCCTGCCTGCGGACATCGAGACTGAGGCACTGGCCCTGAGACTGGCCCTAGCGAGTGGCAAGCCGCTCGCCAGGGTCGTGTATGAGGCCATCCGTGAGAAGGCAGCGGCAGCGGGCTTGCTGCAATCGGGGCAGGTCCGGCTCGATCGCGAGGAACGCTTCGCACGCATGCTCGCGCTTTCTGAGGAGTTTGCCGAGCTACCGGTGCTCGATGGGCGAGAAGCCGATGACATCATTGGTTACGATGAGTACGGCGTGCCGAGATGATCGTCATCGACACATCCGCTCTGGTTGCTATCACCAACCACGAACAGTCACTGCAACGTCGTTCCCGCGCAGGCGGGAATCCAGCCAACGAGCATGTCATATCAGTCGGATTGTCTGGATGCCCGCCTGCGCGAGCATGACGGGGAAGTTGGCCGATCGCCTGGATATGCAACTGACTAGCGCCCCGGCGGGATGAAGGGTAGGTCGGCGACATTGCCGGGCCGCGGACCCTCCGGAGTCTCGATCGTGACGGCGAGGCCCGTCTCCCAATGCTCCTGGTCGAGCAGCGCAAACGCGATTCCGCATTTTAGCTGCGGCGAGTACGCCGCCGAGGTGACATGCCCGATCGGCTTACGTTTCGCCTTGACCGGCCAGGGCAACACGCAACCGGGCACGGCTTGGGCATTGAACCGGATGCCGCGGACCCGGCGCGCCGGTCCCTTGGCGGCGATCTCCTCGAGCGCCCGACGTCCCATGCAGTCGACAGCGCGATCGAGCTGGCAGAACCGCTCGAGGCCGGCTTCCAGCGGGTTGTTGGCTCGCGTCACGTCGTTGCCGAACGACAAGAGGCCGCTCTCGATCCGCTCGATCAGGTTGGGA
>JANNSW010000316.1:0-9801 GCA_031403055.1 Hyphomicrobiaceae bacterium
CGCTTCGCCGAGGCCCTCGCGGGCCACTGCGCATGACTCGGGGTCGATGCAGATCGCTACTCTCTCATCGTGATGGACTTGCACCATCTACTCCTTGCCGGTTTTGCCGGCGCACTAGCAACGTAACGGCCGTGCTAGCAAAACGGGGTTCGCGGCATGAGCAGCACCGGTGGGCTACCCCCGATGGCGACCGAAATTTATCGCCGCGCGGCCATCATGCGCCTGATCCATGGAACGGATTCGCGAACCCGATCCGCGGTCCTTCGCCCGCCAACTCGGCATTCAGCCGGTCGAGCGCCGCCTGCATCCGCCGCCTCAGCGCGGCAACGAGAGCTTCCACCTCGGCTTCTGGCAAAGCCTCCTGGCTCCCCAGCGCCCGCCCGATGTCGAGCGGCTCCGGCACCCGGATATGGGCGATCCGCGCTCCAGCGGGACGCGGCACGAGCTTGTCCATGCTGTCGCGCCAGCTGCCCTCGCAGTAATCGCAGCGCAGGCGCTTGATGCTCTCGGCCACGTGCTCCTGGGTGAGCTCGGGCCCCGGATAGAAACCCGGCTGAAAGCGGCGGATCCGGCGCATCGCCTTGGCGAGGCGCTTGGCCTCACCGGCAGCCCCATCCCCGGCTTCGGCGCGCCTGACAAACCGCTCCGCGAGCTTGAGCGCGCGCTCGACGCTGGCACCCGCCTCCGGCGCCGCCTCCCCCATCAGCTCACCCAGCCGGTCACACAATCGACCGATCAATCGGTCCTGGCGCGGCGCGAGCGGCCCGCCGCCACTGCCACGTTCCTCCCCGAATGCCGCCTCGTCGCGCGCGAGCAGCACGTCATAGGCATGGCGCACCCGCTCGGCGAGATCGGCGCCCGGCTTTGCCGCGGGCAACCCGAGCCGCCGTTCCACATAGGCCATCTCGCGCTCGAGCGGCCGGCGCACGTCGCCGAGGAATTCGAGCTTCCAGACGACTGGGGCGACGAACGCACCGCGCTCGCTGCCGTCCTCCCGCAGCAGCCGCGCCGCCTCGATCGCCATCTCGACCGCGCCTGGAAACACCGGCGCGACCAAATCGCCATGCCAGCCGACATTGCCCTCCGGGTGCAGCAAGACGCCATGGCCCGCCATCGCCCACCGGATCGAGTGCGCCTTGCCTTCTCCGCCCGCGCCTGGAATCTGCGCGATCAGATTGTTGGCGAGCCAGAACCGCTGCATGGCCCGCCCCATGCCATTGACGACCACGTTGGTCGCCCAGCATGCCGCCAGCGGCGCGACCCGGGCGCACACCTCCTTGTCGAGCATCCAGTCGGTATAGAACTCGGGGTGGTTGGGCGCGATGAAGGCGGCCGTCAACGGATTGACCGCGGAGCGCAACCGCAACTCGTCGCCGCTCGGGTAATCGAGGCGGACGACATTGCAGAGCCCGCTGATCCCCGGCACGGCATTGAGGCCAGGCACATCGCGCAAGCCCGGCACGCCGGCGAGGTTCAACACGCGGTTGACCGGCACCAGCGCCCGCATGAGGGTGCGGCTCGGCCGTGGCGCGACGAAGGTGTCGAGACGGGAGGGGGGGTGTGTGGGCATGGGCAGCTACTCGCTAGACCGTGTCGTCGGCTACACAGCCTAACGGCATGGTGCTAAGCAACTACTCCCAAGGCATCATTGGCTATGCATACCTCTTGAACGATTGGTTACATTTGTGATACCAAATGGCAATTGAGATCCTCGAGTACCAGACCGAGGACGGTGACCGGCCGTTCGCAACGTGGTTCGAGGAGCTTAATCCGAAAGCTGCCGCCAAAGTGACAAGCGCAGTGACGCGGCTTGGGCTCGGCAACACGTCACAGGTCAAGGGGGTGGGCTCTGGCGTGCTCGAGCTTAGACTGAACTTCGGACCGGGCTACCGCATTTACTTCGGCAAGCATGGCCATGACGTCGTGATCCTCCTTGGCGGTGGGACGAAGAAACGACAGAGCGAGGACATCGCAGAAGCGCAAGATCGATGGCTGGACTACAAGAATAGAACGAAAGCAAAGGCCTGAGATGCCCCTGACCCGCTCATTCAAGGAAACCGTCAAGGCGCGCGCCGCAAGCGACGCAGCTTTTCGCGAGGCCCTGCTTACGGAAGCCTTGGAGGCGATGCTCGAAGGCGACATCGAGACAGGAAAGGCGATCCTGCGCGATTTCATCAACGCGACCATTGGCTTCGAGAGGCTCGCGCGGGAGACTGGAACACCTGCCAAGAGTTTGATGCGCATGCTCGGTCCGCGCGGCAACCCGAATGCGCGCAACCTCTTCACAATGATCCATGCGCTGCAGACTGCTTTGGGCATCAGCCTCAGCGTTCGTGCGGCGCACTAAGAGCTCGACTGTTACCCCCGGAATCCGAATCCGGGGGCAACGCCGTTGACAACCTCTCCCGCTCGCGGCTTGCTCGCAGGAGAGATCCCGCACAACCCCACCGAGCCACGCCCATGCCCCTCCGTATCGCTATGCAGATGGACCCGATCGAGCGCATCGACATTCGCGGCGATTCGTCCTTCGCGCTCCTCCTCGAAGCCCAGCGCCGCGGCCACGAGCTGTTCTACTATACCCCGCCCAAGCTGACGCTCGACCGCGGCAAGCTGATCGCGAGCGGCCACTCCTTGAAAGTCGAGGACAAGGCCGGCGCCCACTACCAGCTCGGCGAATCCCGCGTCGAGCACCTCGCCGACTTCGACGTCGTGCATCTGCGCCAGGATCCCCCCTTCGACATGGGCTACATCACCACGACCCATCTGCTCGAGCGGATCCACCCCAAGACCCTCGTCGTCAACGACCCGGACCATGTGCGCAATTGCCCGGAGAAAATCTTCGTGCTCGAGTTCGCCGACCTGATGCCGCCGACCATGGTGACACGCAGCCTCGACGACGTGGCGGCCTTCCGCAAGGAGTATGGCGACATCATCGTAAAACCGCTCTACGGCAATGGCGGCGCGGCGGTGTTCCGCATCCAGCCGGGTGACACCAATCTGGGCGCCCTCGTCGAGCTGTTCGGCACGGTCTTCCGCGAGCCCTTCATGGTGCAGCAGTACCGCCCGGAAGTGCGCCAGGGCGACAAGCGCATCATCCTGGTCGACGGCGAGGTTGCGGGCGCCATCAACCGCGTGCCCGCCAGCCACGAGACCCGCTCCAACATGCATGTGGGCGGCATGCCCGAGCCGACCAAGCTCACCAACCGCGAGCACGAGATCTGCGCCCGCCTCGGGCCGGAATTGAAGAAGCGCGGCCTGATCTTCGTCGGCATCGACGTGATCGGCGGGTTCCTCACCGAGATCAACGTCACCTCGCCGACCGGCATCCGCGAGGTCAAGCGCTTCGGCGGCAACGACATCGCGGTCATGATCTGGGACGCGATCGAGGGCAAGGTCGCGGCGCGGTGACGGGAAGCGGTGACCGGCACCGACTTTTCAGCGACCGCTCACACCGCATGCAGCATGATTTTGGGATCGTCGCCGGATCAGCTACGTCCTCTTCTTGAACATCTCGCCGATGTCGCGGCTGGCATGAACGATGTTGACGATCTCCAGTTGGTCCGGGCGATCAATCGATGGCATGTAACGGATGAAAATCAGATAGTTGCCGAATGGAACGCTGCGCAACTCGGGCAGCAGCTCCTGTCGCGGCCTTCCCATGATCGAGGCAACGGATGCGAGTGCGGTGCACTTGGCCAGTATGCGCCCGGCGTATCGCTCGGCACTTGCCAGGCTGCCGGTCTGTTGCTCGATATGCTCGGCGATTGCGATGAGGTCGGCATTCGCAGCCGGCGTGAACACCAACTCTGGCACTACGGCGCCTCGCCCGCACGGCGCCGGGCGAAATGCTCCTTCAAATTGGCTCTGACGCCCTCGACCGTGAACCTGCGAGGGTCGGCGAGCGAGGTCAGCAAGGTCTCACGCAGGCTGGTGAGCTTCACCGAGTAGTCGATCGCCTCCTCGAAGCTGGCAAAATGGCCGTCTTGAACCTGATTTTCCAACCAGCGCAGCGTCTCGGACGAGAGATTGAGTTGCATGCCATCGGCTCCATCGGGAACGGATTGTGCGGTCCGCGCAAGCCTAGCTCCGGCATCGGTACGAAGGAAGCCCCACCAGCCAGCTTTGGCCTCGAGCCGCCCGCTCTCTGCCGCCAGAAGCCGCCCACTCGCCGCTTGCACCGGACGCTCGGTCTGCCTCAATGTCGGAAATCTCGGGCAACGACATCGCGGTCATGATCTGGGACGCGATCGAGGGCAAGGTCGCGGCGCGGTGACGGGCAGGATTGGGGCGCGCGCGGCAGGATGCACACCAGCACAGCAATCGTCGTCCTCACCGTGCTCGTCGCGGCGCTCGGCTTGCGGCTGGCCTGGAACGCGTTGGGCTTACCGGAAATCACCTTGCCAATGGTCGCCCGCAGCCTCGCCTGCCTCGCCGTTTTCCTCGCCTACGCGCTCGCCGGCACGCTGCTGCCGCACCTGCTCGGCGCCCACCATCATGACGCTCGCCTCGGCCTCGCCGCCACTCTCTTCGCCGGCTTCTGGGTCGGCATGGGGACGCTTTGGCTGATGCGCCATGGCCCCAAGCTCGGCGAGCCACCCGGCTGGGTCGCCCACTTCGGCTGGGCCGACATCGCGCTGCTGACCGGGATCGTGGTGCCGGGGGCGTACATGCTGGCGCGGGTGTTGCCGTGAGGGGCTACTAGGTTTCAGGGATCAGGGGTCCGGTTTCAGAAGGTCAAAGCTCGCCATGAGCATCCAAAGCTTTCGTGACCTCGTAGTTTGGCAGAAGTCGATGAAGCTCGCCTCGGAGGCTTATGCCTTGGCCAAGCTGCTCCCCAAGGCGGAGGAGTACAGGCTGACGAGCCAGCTTTTGAGGGCTGCCACCTCGGTGCCCAGCAACATCGCCGAGGGACATGCACGAGGGACCAGAAGAGACTATGCCCATTTTGTCTCGATGGCCCGCGGCTCGCTTGCCGAGACGGAGACGCTCCTACAGTTGCTGATCGATGTCAGGTTGCTCATGCCCGAAAGAGTGAGGTTTGCGAACGAGTTGTGCTCTGAGATTGGCAAGATGCTCAACGGCCTCCTTGCGCGGCTCCGTAGCTCCCCTGAAACCTGAAACCTGACACCTGCAACCTGAGACCTCGTTCCATACGCCGCGTTCTCACAATGTTCTTGCCACCTGCCCGCAACCCGCCTATCCTGCTCAGCCTACGCACGAGCGGGGCGCCGATGTATGGGCAGGTGACGACGGTTGCGTTTTCCGGCATCGAGGCGCGCCCGGTCGAGGTGCAGGTGCAGATCTCGGCTGGGCTGCCGGCGTTCGCCATCGTCGGCCTGCCGGAGAAGACGGTCGCCGAAAGCCGTGAGCGGGTGCGCGGCGCTCTCTATGCGATCGGGCTCGGGCTGCCGCGCAAGCATATCACGGTCAACCTGGCGCCTGCCGATCTGCCCAAGGACGGCACCCATTTCGACCTGCCGATCGCGCTCGCCATGATGGTCGCGTGCGGGGCGATCCCCAAGGGTGCGCTCGACGACTATTGCGTGATCGGGGAGCTCTCGCTCGATGCGGCGATCGCCTCGGTGCCGGGTGCGCTGCCGGCCGCGATCGGGGCCAACGCCATGGGCAAGGGCCTGATCTGCCCGGCCGCCTCCGGGCCGGAAGCCGCCTGGGCCTCCGCCGAGATGCGGATCCTCGCGCCGCCCCATATCCTCTCCCTGGTCAACCACCTGAAAGGCCTGCAGACGCTCGCGCCACCGAAGCCCGCGATCCTGGAGGACACCGGCCCCGAGCCGGATCTGAAGGACGTGAAGGGCCAGGAGAGCGCCAAGCGCGCTCTCGAGGTGGCGGCGGCCGGCGGCCACAACATGCTGATGATCGGCCCTCCTGGCTCCGGCAAGACCATGCTGGCGGCACGCCTGCCCTCGATCCTGCCGCCGATGAGCCCCGAGGAGATGCTGGAGGTCAGCCAGGTCCATAGCCTCGCTGGCGAGCTGATGGGCGGCAAGCTCGGCCGCAAGCGCCCGTTCCGCGCACCCCATCACTCCGCCAGCATGGCCGCTCTCGTCGGCGGCGGCTCGCGTCCCAAGCCCGGCGAGGTCGCGCTCGCCCACAATGGCGTGCTGTTCCTCGACGAATTGCCGGAATTCATGCCCCAAGCCCTCGATTCGCTGCGCCAGCCGCTCGAAGCCGGCGAGACCGTGATCGCGCGCGCCAACCACCGCGTCACCTTCCCTTCGCGCATCCAGCTGGTCGCGGCGATGAACCCCTGCCGCTGCGGGCGCGCCAGCGATCCGGGCTTTGCCTGCGCGCGCGGCCGGGACTGCGCCGAGCGCTATCAGGCCCGCATCTCGGGCCCCCTGCTCGACCGCATCGACATCCAGATCGAGGTTCCCGCCGTGATGGCATCCGACCTCTCGCTGCCACCGCCGCGCGAGGACAGCGCGACCGTGCGCGCCCGCGTGGTCGCCGCCCGTGAGCGCCAGTTGGCCCGCTTCGCCCGGCTCGGCGCCAAGGGGCTGCGCACCAACGCGGATGCCTCGGGAGCCCTGCTCGAGGAGATCGCCGCGCCCGACGCCGACGGGGCGAGGCTGCTGCAGGAGGCGGCGGCCTCGATTGGTCTGTCGGCGCGCGGCTTCCACCGCACGCTGCGCGTCGCCCGTACCATCGCCGATCTCGACGGCTCCGAGCGCGTCTCGCGCAATCACATCGCCGAGGCCTTGAGCTACCGCGGCGAGACCATGCGGCGCCGGCAGGCGGCGTAGCGGTGCTACGTGTGACTTTGAAGGGGCGCTCGAGCGATTCGCTCGCGGTGATCCAGGGGAGGCTGAGAAGATGGCAACCGGAATGGCCGGCGAGGAGCTCCTTCTGCGGGGCACTCGCGTCGGTGCAGACCCGCGGGGCAACATCTGCCTCAACAATCTTTTTGAAATTGCTGGCCGCCCGGACAATCGCCGGCCAAACGATTGGCACCGTGGCGCCCGTGCGAAGGCACTGGAGCGTGCGCTCGTGGACAGGATTACGGAAGATTCCCGTAATCCCTCGAAAAACTCAGATTTATCAACATATTACACTCATGGACGCGGGGGGGCCGCGCGAACCTATGCCCATCCGGTCCTCGCTCTGGACTACGCCGAGTTCCTCGATCCTGCGCTTGGTGTCGAGGTGCGAGAGGTATTCCTTCGTTTCCGGTCGAAAGACGTTTCCCTTGCCGTTGAGATCCTGGAGGGAATGGCGGAGCAGTGGGAGTACGACGAGCTGCGCGTCAAGCTCCGCCAACTTGTGAAGGACCATAACAAACTGTCTGCGGGCGCTGCGAAGGCGGCCGGAGTTTTGAACTTCGAAGCCTACAATGGTGCCGGTTTGCGCGGATTGTACGGAGGCAGAACGAAGGCCCAAGTGTTGCAGCACAAGGACTTGCCCGCCGAGACGCACCATCTTGACCATGCGGGACACGAAGAGCTCGCAGCCAACTACTTCAAGGCAACACAGGCCGAAGTCAAGCTTAAACGCGATGGCATTCGGTGACAGGCTTCCGCCAACCAAGCTCGCGAGGAGGTTGGTGCCGCGGTACGCGGGACCATCAAGAGCTTGGGAGGGACAATGCCGGAGGATGAGCCTGCGCTCGAAAACATCAAGAAAGCAGAGTAACGCCTCAAGGCTTCGCATGCGGTGGAGTCGAAGATTCTACCAAGCAAGCCACCCAAGAAGATTGATGAAAAATGAATATAGGATTTGAGCGTTGTTTGACACTTGCAGTGATAGGCTTCGTGTTTGCCCTACTCGCGGCTCGAGCGGACGCGGCGAACGCGCAGGCACGGCAAATCGCGGCCCAGCCGTGAAGGATGGGCGGAGAAGGAGTTGTTCCGTTTCGTGATCTGGCTCGCGAGATTTGCTGGCGAGGACACTCGTCCACTTAGCCCTTTGGCAATACCCCTGCTGTATGCCTTTGACGGTCCCATGTCCGTCGAGCAGGTGCAGCCGGTGCGTCGCGCGTTCAAAGCTGTACTCGGATCGGACGCAGCCGCGGGAGCGAACGCAACGGTTGCCGATGCCGGCGGTCATGCCGGGCGCGTGCGTAGTCGCGCCCGCGCCTGGAGCGCGGCGGTCGGGATCGCACTTACAACCATCGGGCTCGCATGGCTCGCACCCCATACCGAGACGCTGGCCGCGGTCCTCTTTCTCGTGCTCGGGCTTTCCGCTCTCGCAAGCGCAATCTTCTCGGGCCGCCTCCCACAGGCTGCCCCGCTAGAGACCCCGGCGACGCCAGCCCCCGCTCACCTCGCCAGCCTGGGCCAACGGCTCGAGCACAGTCTCGAGCAGCTCCGCGACATGCAATGGGAGCAGCGCGAGAACGAGGCACGCTACCGCAACCTGCTCGACAGCCAGGAGGACGTGATCCTGCGGCGCGACGCGCAAGGCCGCCTGATATTCGTCAACCGGGCCTTCTGCCGCACCTTCGGCGTCGAAGCCTCCCACCTGCTCGGACGTGATTTCCGCCCCGAATGGCTGGAGGGCACCCCGCGCGATGCGGCCTTCCCGCGCAATGGTGAGCGCCGGCGCGGCTACGTCGAGCGGATCGCGACCTCGGCTGGCCCGCGCTGGTTTGCCTGGGAGGACATCGTCATCGAGGGCGAGGAGCCCGCCGGCATCGAGATCCAGACCGTCGGCCACGACGTGACCGAGCAGCGAGTGGCAGAGGCCGCGCTCGAGGAGGCGCGCGATCAAGCCGAGAGCGCCAACCGCGCCAAGTCGCGCTTCCTCGCCGTCATGAGCCACGAGATCCGCACGCCCATGAACGGCATCCTCGGCATGACGAGCCTCCTGCTCGATACCGAGCTGACGCCCGACCAGGGCAGCTATTCCCGCGCCATCAAGCAGTCGGCGAAAACACTGCTGTCGCTGATCGACGAGATCCTCGACTTCTCCAAGATCGAGGCCGGCCGGCTCGAGCTGGCTCCCCAGCCCTTTGCGCTCGACGAGGCGGTGCAGGCGGTGGTCGAGTTGCTGGCGCCCCGCGCCCACGACAAGGGTCTCGAGCTGGCGGCCTTCATCGATCCAGTCCTGCCCAGGCTCGTCGTCGGCGATGAGACCCGGTTGCGCCAGATCCTGCTCAATCTGATCGGCAATGCGATCAAGTTCACCGAGACGGGGGGTGTCGCAGTCGATGTTGGTCCAGCCGAAAACATCGCGGGTGGATCGGCCGTCGCCATCAGCATCAAGGATACCGGTATCGGGCTGTCGGGTGAAGCGCAGGGCCGCGTGTTCCAGGAGTTCGTGCAGGCCGATTCGACCAGCGCCAGACGGTACGGGGGAACCGGCCTCGGGCTCGCCATCTCCAAGCGACTCGCCCGCCTGATGGGCGGCGACATCGTTGTCGTGAGCGAGCCGGGCGAAGGCGCGACCTTCACCGCAACGCTCGACCTGCCGCCTGCCGACGATGCCGGATCACTGAGGGATGCCTGGCCACGCGCTACGGGACGGCGGCGGATCCTGCTTGCCATTGCCCACCCGATGGAGGCGCGCGCCATTCGCCTGACGCTTGCCGCAACCGGCAACGAGGTGATCGAGCTGGCACCAGGGGGAAGCGCAGCCGGTCGATACGATGTCGTCATCGTCGACTCGCAAACCCTGACCGGCGCCGGTGCGGATTCGATCACGCGCGGCGCCGACCAGGCGGCCGGGATCGTGCTGATCGATGCCGCTGAGCGCGGCTCGCTGAAGCAGTTCGCCCGCGCGGGCTTTCCAGCCTATCTGATCCGGCCGGTGCGCCCCTCCTCGCTGCTGGCCCAGGTGCGCCGC
>JANNSW010000317.1:0-1629 GCA_031403055.1 Hyphomicrobiaceae bacterium
AGGGCCTCCGATCAAACTCAGTCTCGACTTCAAAGTGTCAAGCAGTTGCCGATCTCTGTGCCGGCGGCACGGAAAGTGTAGCCCGTTTCGTGCCGGTCAGGTGCGCGCTTCGCGCGCATGGAAACTCAGTCCGACCTACGCGGCACGATAGTGATTTGACCGGAAACTGTAGGTCGGACTGAGGGCCTCGCAGAGGCCCGATGTCCGACAGGCCATGCTTGTGGATGTCGGACTTCGGCCGCACTCCGAGCGTTCTCAGTCCGACCTACTGCCTCTTCGCTGCGCGCTGGCCCTTACTCCACCGACGCCCGCCCCGTCCCGTCGTCCACCGGCAGGAACTTCGCGCGGTAGAAGATGTGCGCGCCGATGCGCGTCAGGCGGCGCATGTCGCCGATCCAGTCGGGACGCACAGTGGTCGCGTGATAGTGGCTCGCATAGCCGACCTCCGCCAGCCAGACCTTGCCGTCGACGACGCGGCCGGCCAGCTCGTTGGCCGTCTCCCATTCGGGCTTCTGCTTCGGCACATCGGCGACGCGATCGCAGGCAAAGGAAAACTGGCAGGCATTCGGCCGCTCCGCACCCTGATAGACGACGCCGCAGATGGTGTCGGGATAGAACGCCGAGCGCACCCGGTTCATGATCGTCTGCGCCACCGCGAGCTGGCCCTCGATCGGCTCGCCGCGCGCCTCGAAATAGATCGCGGTTGCAAGGCAGCGCTTCTCCTTGGCGCGGAACTCCGCTTCGCTCAGGCCACCGAAGTAAAGCGGCTTGCCGCCGGCTGCTCCGATTGCCGCGCGGCCCAGATCGAGGCCGGTGTCAGGCGGACGGGTAGGCGGCGTTTCGAGAAAAGAGGGCGCTTCCGCGTCAAGGCGAGCGATTCCGAGCGCAACGTTCTGCAAGGCGGGCAGCGAAACGATCGCACTCGCCGCCAGCATGAGTTGCTGGGGCTGCCAGTCGAGGCGCGCGGGCGGCGCCACCCGGTCGGCACGCGCACCCTTGCCGGCAGCGAGGAACAGCTGGGCAGCGTCGGCATCGAGCGGCGTGACCTCGGCGGTGGGAACCCGGCTTTGCTTGACAATGGCTGTGCTCGGACCAGTGGGCTCCGCGAAGCGGCTCTCCGGCCAATGCCCGAAAGCAGCCATCAGGAAGCCGAGCAAGCCCGCAACGGCAACGCCCAACAGCAGGGCGGTCGGGCCGAGGCAAGCCCTTGGACGGACACGCGGCACAGCAGCACTCGTCTACATGGAACGGCTTTGGTCGCCGGGAACGAGTCCGCATTGAGCCACGGTAAACCCTAAAGGGAGGTTAATTCCGTGCCAACGCGCGCCGGCGATTCCTGCCGGTCACGGCAACCGCGGGCTGAACAGCACTTCGCTTCCGTCCTGGGCCCCGGAAATCACCACATTGCCGTCGATGACTTTCGCGCGGCCCGAAGCGACGAGCGCGAGCGCGTGGGGATAGAGCCTATGCTCGGCGACGAGCACACGAGCGCCCAAAGTCTCGGGCGTATCGCCCTCGAGCACCGGCACCGCTGCCTGGGCCACGATCGGCCCCGCATCCATCTCGATCCGGACGAAATGCACGCTCGCACCCGACACCTTCACGCCCTCGAACAGCACCCGCTCATGG
>JANNSW010000318.1:0-2841 GCA_031403055.1 Hyphomicrobiaceae bacterium
CTCCAGCACAGCATAGGGATCGGCGATCCTCATCCCCGACGTCTCCGCTCCCGGCCAGGCTCGCGGCCGCTGCGGCGCCGCGCCCGTTGCGATCACGATGGTATCGGCCTCGAGCTTGGCCAGATCCGCCGGACCAATCGCGCAGCCCGTCTCGATCCGCACCTGGGCGCGCGCGAGCGCGCCCTCGAACCAGTCGAGCGAGCGGGAGAATTCTCGCGTCTGCGGCGCTTTTGCCCAAAGCCGCAATTGGCCGCCGATTGTCGCGCCCTGCTCGTAGACCGTCACGCGATGGCCGCGCCCGGCGGCGACGCGGGCCGCTTCGAGCCCTGCCGGCCCGGCGCCGATCACGGCAACGCGCTTTGGCTGCTTGGCCGGTTTGGCCGGACCCCAGGCCAGCTCGCGGCCGGCTTCGGCATTGTGGAAGCAACGCAGCGGCCCGCCCGCCTGCACCCGGTTGATGCAGACGTTGGCGCCGACGCAGGGGCGGATCTCGTCGGCCCGGCCGCTCGTGATCTTCGCAACGATGTCGGGGTCGGCGATGTGGGCGCGCGTCATGCCGACCATGTCGAGCTTGCCGTCGCGCACGAAGGCTTCCGCCATGCGCGGATCGACGATCCGGCCGGTCGAGAAGACGGGGATGCTCACGACCTTCTTGATGGCGGCCGCGAGCGGAACGAACAGGCCGTGCGGCGCGGGCGTCGGCGGCCAGTGCTCCCATCGCATCAACCGGTCGGAGTTGGTGCCTGCGATCACGTTCAGGTAGTCGAGCTTGCCGGCTGCCGCCAGCCGCTTGGCGATCTCCTGCATGTCGCTCGCCGAGAGCCCGCCCTCGGTCATCTCGTCGCCAGCGATCCGCATGCCGACGATGAGGGCCGGCCCGACCGCCTCGCGCACGGCATCGACCACCTCGAAGGCGAAGCGCAACCGGTTGTCGAGGCTGCCGCCATAGCGGTCGTCGCGCCGGTTGGTCTTGGGTGACATGAAGGCGGCGAGAAGGAAGCCGAAGGCACCTAGAATCTCGACGCCGTCGAGGCGGCCTTCCTTCACCCGGTGCGAGGCCGCGCCGTAGGCTGCCACGATCTCGGCGATCTCGGCCTTGCTCATCTGATGGGGGATCTCGCGCACCAAGTCGGAGGCGACCGGGGACGGCGCCCACATCGGTGCGCCGACGCCCGAGCCGTGCCCGGTCTGGGCGCTGTGAGCGAGCTGGGCGAGGAAGGTCCCGCCCTCGGCGTGCACGGCGGCGGCGAGCTTGCGATAGCCGGGGATGATCGAGTCGTCGACGTTTTGCAGGCACAGCGAGGAATCGAGACCGCCGGTGCGGTGGATCGGCGTCGCGCCGGTCAGTTGCAGGCCGGCGCCACCCTTCGCCCGCGCCCGGTGATAGGCGACCCACTCGTCAGACGGCAGGTTGCTCTTGGCGAGCCCTGGCACATGGCCCGTCACCAGCACGCGATTGCGGATCGTCTTGGCACCGACCTGGAGCGGCGAGAGAAGATGGGGAAAATCGGTCATGGGCAGCTCCGGGTGCTTGCAGCTCAGCGCACCTGATGTTCCACGCTCGGGATCGGCCGAGCAATGGCGCGTCCGCGCGCTCTCCCCTGCGCTACATGGGGCTCTTGCCGGCCTTGCCGATGACAACGGGCTCCTTGCTGCAGTCGAAAGCGGCTGCGAGCTGGTCGGCGGCGCGCACGGCAATCTCGTTGCCATCCGCGTTGGCGAGGGCGTCCACATAGGCGACATGGCACGAATCGCCGCCGTCGCCGCCACCGACCTTGGAGACGACCAGCACCTGGCCCTCCAGCGCTGGCACGCTCGCATCGCTTCGAGTGTAGTAGCGCAGGATGGTCGCGAACGGAACCCAGCGGGAGCCTTTGCGCTCGAGCCGCCATTCCACGGTCGCGCTGGCGTCCTTGCTCTCGAACAGAGAGTTGACGGCCTTCAGCTTCTGGGTCGAGGCGCGACTTTCCTTGGCGGGCTTGCCGAAGCTGACGAAGAAACGTCCGTTGTCCTCGGAGATGACGAGATCGAAGCCGTTCTCGGTTCCTGGGCAGCCCCAGGTGATGAAGGACTCCCCGGTCGCGGCGACCTTGCATCTGGCGAGGTCGATCGTGGTGTAAATGCTCTTCACGCCGCCGGCCGCGCAGGGTGACGGCAGCAGGGCCAGCGCGATGGCAATGAGGGTCAGAGCACGCATGGAAAGCCTTCAATCGCAGCCCGATCGATCGCTCGCCACTCTATGCCGCGCAGTTGCGGCAGGAACAAGCCGCTTGCACAGTCAGACTGGGCTGCGATAGAGGGCGGTAGGACATGAGGTGCTCACCATGGCAGACATGAGATTCGCCGTGCTCGGAGCGGCGGGACGGATGGGCCTCGCGCTCGTGCGCACGATCAAGGAGACGCCGGGCGCCGTCGTGACGGCCGCCATCGAGCGGCCGGGCTCGATCGCGCTCGGGCAGGACGTCGGGCTGCTCGCGGGCGTCGGCAACCTGACGGTCCCGATCTCGGACGACCTGAAAGCGGCGCTCGCTCGCGCGGATGCCGTACTGGATTTCACCGCTCCCACTGCAACGGTTGCCTGCGCCAGACTCGCGGCGGAAAAGGGTCTCGTGCACGTGATCGGCACCACCGGATTGTCGGCGGCCGACGACGCCGAGATCGCAGGCGCGGCGGCGCGGGGAGCGCGGATCGTCAAAGCCGGCAATATGAGCCTGGGCGTCAACCTGCTGGTGGCGCTGACGAGGAAGATCGCGGCGGCGCTGGATGAGGATTTCGACATCGAGGTGGTCGAGATGCACCACAAGATGAAGGTGGATGCGCCCTCCGGCACCGCGCTGATGC
>JANNSW010000319.1:0-7632 GCA_031403055.1 Hyphomicrobiaceae bacterium
GTCGCCGATGCGCTTCTCGAGGTCGGCCAGATCGTTGGCGAGGCAGAGAATTGCCATCACCTCGGAGGCGACCGTAATGTCGAAGCCGGTCTCGCGGGGGGCTCCGTTCGCGCCGCCGCCCAGCGACACGACAATATGGCGCAGCGCCCGATCGTTCATGTCCATGACGCGACGCCAGGCGATCTTGCGTGGGTCGAGGTTCAAGGGATTGCCGTAGAAGAGCGAGTTGTCGATCAACGCCGAAAGCAGGTTGTGGGCGGAGGTGATGGCGTGGAAGTCGCCGGTAAAGTGGAGGTTGATGTCCTCCATCGGCACCACCTGGGCATAGCCGCCGCCGGCTGCTCCGCCCTTGACCCCGAAACAGGGGCCGAGCGAGGGCTCGCGCAGGCAGATCGCCGCCTTTTTCCCGATGCGGTTCAAGCCGTCGCCGAGCCCGACCGTCGTCGTGGTCTTGCCTTCGCCCGCGGGCGTCGGATTGATCGCGGTGACGAGGATCAGCTTGCCGTCCTTGCGCCCCGATAGCGACTTGATGAAATCGGCTGAGATCTTCGCCTTGTCGTGGCCATAGGGCTGCAAGTGCTCCGAGGCGATGCCGAGCTTCTGGCCGATCTCCTGGATCGGCCGCTTCTTGGCGGCACGCGCAATCTCGATATCGCTCGGGACCTTAGTCATCGTGGCGTTTCCTTGGGGATTGACGTGTCGAAGGGGGCTCGGCGCGGAGTGCTGGAACTCTCCGTTCCGGCAGCAAGCGGGTGCGACTTAGGCCACGCAATGCCACCAGCCGACCCATTCCGTCGCGACGGAAAATTGGCTGATTGCGACACGATCCCACAGCGACTTGTCGCATTCCCGCGTGCGTAAATGCGAATGAGTAGTATGCTTGCCGAGTTTGTCGCTTCTGGCTGCGGTTGTGCCGCACCTGGGCAAGTGTCGGGATCTGGCCCTGACGCTCGCGGAAAGCCTGAATGCGACATCAGCCTGCAATCTTGCGCCGTGCGATTGGCCCGGCGCTGGCGTGTGCGGAGATGGGTCACATGCAGAAGTCAGCCGTGGTGATGCAGCCGCCGGTCGCCGGTCATGCGGGAGTGGCAGTCGCGAGCACGCAGAGCATGGCCCAGCACATCTACTTCCTGCTGACGCCCCATTTCACCATGACGGCCTTCACCATGGCGATCGAGCCGATCCGGATCGCCAACCGGATGCTCGGCAAGCCCTACTACAAGTGGGAGCTGCTTTCGCGCGACGGCAAGCCGGTACGCGCCTCGAATGGGATCGAGATCAATGTCGACAACTCGATAGCAGCGGTTCAGCGCGAGTGCCTGGGGCCGACGCGCTCGCGCATGGTGATCGTTTGCGCCGGCATGCATGTGGAGGAATTCGAGGACCAGTCGGTGTTCGCCTGGCTGCGGCGCATGCATGCGCAAGGGGCGGCGATCGGCGGCGTGTGCACCGGCGCCTGGATCCTGGCGGAGGCGGGTCTGCTCGATGCCCGGCGCTGCGCCATCCATTGGGAGAATTTGCCGGGCTTTGCCGAGCGCTTTCCCGATGCGCTCGTCAAGTCGGTGCTGTTCGAGGTCGACCACGGCATCTACACCTGTGCCGGGGGGACCGCCTCCCTCGACATGATGCTGCATCTGATCAGTCAGGCACTCGGCGAGGATGTCGTCACCAAGGTCTGCGAGCAATGTCTGATCGACCGGATCCGGCGCCCCGACGACCGCCAGAGATTGCCGATCGGCGCGCGGGTCGGTGTGCAGAACCCGCGGCTGCTCGCCATCATCGAGCTGATGGAGGCCAATGTCGCCGAGCCGCTGTCGCTCGCCGACATCTCCGAGGCAACCGGCATCTCGCGCCGGCACGTCGAGCGGCTGTTCCGCCATCACATGAGCCGCAGTCCCGCGCGCTACTATCTCGACGTGCGTCTCGAGCGGGCGCGACGCCTGCTGCGCCATTCGACCATGCCGATCGTCGAGGTCGCGATCGCCGCGGGCTTCGTATCGGCCTCGCATTTCTCCAAGCGCTATCGCGAGCGCTACGGCATCTCGCCCCAGTCCGACCGGCGCGAGAGCGATGCGGTGCTGCCGCTCGCGGCGGAATAGGCACCTGCAGACGATAGCGAAACGGGGGCCCCATGAATTTCGAGCCGGTGATCGCAGCGCACAGGGATCTCCTGGGCGAAGCACCCCATTGGGATGCGGCCTCGGGGCAGCTCATCTGGATCGACCTCAATCCGGGCATCGTCCGCAGCCTCGATCCGCAATCCGGCAAAGTGATCAGCTGGCAGCTTGGCGAATCGATCGGCTCGGCGGTGCCGCGCGAGGCGGGCGGCTTCATCGTTGCTCTCGTCAGCGGACTCCACGCGTTCGATCCGGCAACCGGGCGCACCGAGAAATTCGCCGAGGTCGAGCCGGTCGCACTCGGCAACCGGCCGAACGAGGCCCGGGTCGATCCGACCGGCCGCCTCTGGGTCGCCACCATGCAGAACGATGTGGGCCTCGACCTGGGCGAGGTGCCGGTCATCCGCTCGTCGGGCGCGCTCTACCGGGTCGAGGCGAATGGCGCGCTCCACCGGCACGATAGCGGCGTGGGCGTTGCCAATACGCTCGTCTGGGACGACACCCGTGGCAGGCTCTATTTCGGCGACAGCCTGACCGGCGTGATCTCGCTCTACGACTGGGATCGGGCCTCGGGCGCCATCGCCAACCGGCGCGTCTTCGCCGGCCCGCACCCGCGTGGCGTGCCGGACGGATCGGCGCTCGATGCCGAGGGGTATGTGTGGAACGCGCGCTGGGGCGGCGGCTGCCTCATCCGCTACGACCCCGACGGCGGCATCGATCGCATCGTCGACATGCCGGTCAACAAGCCGACCTCCTGCGTGTTTGGCGGCCCCGGTTTGCGCACGCTCTATGTGACGACCGCCCGGATCGGTGAGCCGGTGGGCGGGCTCGATGGCGCGCTGCTGGCAGCGGCTTCTACGGTGCCGGGCCAGCCTTGCACCAGGTTTGCCGGCTGATTGCAGCTGCCCCGGCGGTCAGCCCCGGACGGGCGTCGATCGGCCCCGATCCTATTTCTCCGGCCGGGCCTTCATGTGCTCGAAGTGGAAGCGGAGCGCGGCGAGCGGACGGAACAGCGTGCCGGGCGGGATGATCGAGGGCTTCTCCATCGCGAGCGCCAGCTCCACGTGCGCGGAGCGCTCGCCGGCAGCCAGCTCCGCGATGAGCTTGCCGAGCAATGTGCCCCGCGTGACACCGGTGCCGTTGTAGCAGGCTGCCGCGAACACGCCCGGCTGCATCTCCTCGAATACGAAGCGCCCGTTCCGGCTGATGCAGATCGAGCCCGACCACGTGAACTCGACCGCGTCGGCCGGCAGCCAGGGAAACCGCCGCAACAGACCGGCCCGGTGCGTCTCGCGATGCTTGGCGAGGCGCTCGCCGTCGACGCCCTCGGGACGATACTCGGCCTTGTTGCGCACCAGCAGCCGGCGATCGGGTGTCAGCCGGATGGTGGCGCCGCCCTTGACCGGCGAGAGCAGAGCATAGGGCTCGACGCCGCCGAGCCGCGCGTCCTCGTCCTTGGTCAGCGGACGGGTCAGGCTCCCCGAGACGACGACGGGAAAGATCCGGTCGCGCTTGTAGCCGAACCGCGGCAGATAGGCATTGAGGCCGACGATCACCTTGGCCGCGTCGATGCTGCCGTTCTCCAGCTCGACGATCGCGCCGCCGCCCGCTCGTGCTCCCAGCCGCACCGCCTTCGTGTTCTCGTACACCTCGACCTGTTTGGGCAGAGCCTCGGTCAAGCCCTTCGAGAATTTCGCCGAGTGCAGGAAGCCGGTGCCCGAGCCGCCGATCCAGAGCGCCTTGCGATAGAAGTCGATGCCGAAGCGGCTGGCGAGCTCCTCGGCGCCGTAGACCTTGGCCTTGCCGCCGACCTCCTCGATCATCCCCGCATAGCGTTCGGCATCGGCGAACAGTCGCGGCTCGTGGGCTGCGTAGAAATAGCCATCCTCATGGTAGTCGCACGCGATTTTCAGGTCCTTGATGAGCCGTTTGACGCCCTCGCCCGCCGCTTGGTCGAGCTCGATCTGGGGCATCGACCGCGCGATGCTCTTGCCGATGCCGTAGCTCAACTCGTCGGGCAGCGTATTGCCGATGACGAATCCCGAGTTGCGGCCGCTCGCCCCTTGGGCGATGCGCTTGCCGTCGATCAGGATGATCCGGTCCCTGGGCCGCAACACCGCGAGCCGATGGGCGGCGGCGAGGCCGGTCAGCCCTGCTCCGATGATGAGCCAGTCCGTCCGCTGGCTGCCGCTGAGACGAGGGAAGGAGCGATAGGAGCCGGCCGTCTCGACCCAGCCACTGCGGTCCGCGATAGCTGCCATCCTGCCCCCCCTGCAAGCTCGATGTCGGCGATCGAGACTGGCGCGACGGCACTGGCACCACAAGGCCCAGCCGGTGGAGAGCTGTCATGCAATGGGCCGCCCCCGGGCGCGCTCAGGACACTCCCAACAATAACCGCACCGTCCTGTCGTCAAGTCGAGGACGGGATCTGTAGGGTGCAATAGGCCTGCTTCAGGCCGTATTGCACCACCGCCCCGGATCGCATCGCCAGCCGAATGTGCAATACGGCGAAGGCGCCTATTGCACCCTACGCCGAAGTGCATCCGCTCGCGAAAATGGTTCAGTTGTCGTTCGGGCTGTCCTCAGTCGATCCGCATCACCAGCGTGCCGCCGACATCGCCGAGCGCAACGCCTGAGCGGGCGAGCTCGGAGCGCAGCGTCCCGATGCCGCTCGCGTAGCCAAAGGAGACCTCGGCGTTGCGCGCGCTGATAGCGCCGACCTCCACATCCTCGACGCCCGGCGTGTCCAGCAGTCGCGTGCGCAGGTCGCGCCACTGGCTGGCGCCCGAGAATTCGGCGACGATGCGGATGCGCGGGCCAGCCGTGCCGGGATTGCCGGTGTCGGAGGACCAGGCTTCCACGCCGCCCGATTCGGCGCCGGCCGTGTGAATGCCAACGTTGATCGACTTCCAGCGGCCCTCGAGCACGCCGAGCCCGATGATGGAAGCGAACTCGGCCGTGTAGGGGAGATCGTCGTAGTAGACGGTGTAGATGCGCTCGAGGTCGAGCTGACCGGAGCGATCCGCCCCGATGAGCGAGACTTTCAGCTTCTTGCCGCCCTCGATCAGCTCGGCGAGTGCCACGACCAGCCGACTGGCATTAGCCTCGCTCTCGATGATGCCGAATGCATTGCCGTCGCCGTCGGCCAGGCGCTGGAAAACCTCTGGCGTCGCCGAAGGTCCCGGCGCGATCAGCTGGACGGGTGTCAGCGAGTGCACGAGGTCGAGGCCGGCCCAGGCGTCGGTCCAGGCCTTCGTCCCTAGCGCGTTCTCGCCCTTGCGGCTGACGAATGCCGTGATCATCGAGATCGGCTCGGCCTGGCGATCGAAGTGCGGCAATTTGTAGTTGCGCAGCAACTCGCGGATCGCGTCCGGCTTGAACTTGTAGCTCAAGGTGGCGAGATACTCCGTGCGCGAGTTCTGCTCCTTGTCGACCTGCAGCCCGTCGATCGCATCCTCGATCTCGGCCGGATTCAATTTCGGCAGGCGCTTGTAGGCGTTGACGTCGACGATCCGTTTCAGCAGGTAGCGGAAAGCCCCCACCTGTCCTTCGGCCATGGCCTTTGCCTTGGCGGCGACGGCATCGGAAGCGACCGCCTCGACCGGATAGGCTGCGACCGTATAGACGCTCACATTGTCCTGATCCTGGGCATCGCCGGCCACCGGCAGGCCGATGAGCGCGAGAGCTGCCGTGGCGAGCCAGGTCGCCCGCAAAATTGAGTTTAGCCGATGCTGCATGGGGTGCTTCATCCTCGCCGATGCGAGCCTTGTCACGCAAACCTCAGGCGGAATTCTGACGCCCGCCAACTACCAGCCTTCGCTGGCCTTGGCCAGCAGGAGTTGGTAGAGCGCTGGGGGCCACTTGGATGAGAATGCATCGATTCGGCCTGCGGAAGGCCAATTGTGGAGGGGTTATGGGCTCCAGTGACACAGTGCGGCAGAATGGCCTCACCTATCGCGAGGCGGGGGTCGATATCGATGCCGGCAATGCGCTGGTCGAGCGGATCAAGCCGTTCGCGCGGTTGACGGCACGCAGTGGCTCGGATGCCGCGCTCGGCGGTTTTGGCGGGCTGTTCGATCTGAAGGCAGCCGGTTTCGATGATCCCGTGCTGGTGTCGGGCACGGACGGGGTCGGCACCAAGCTCCGGCTCGCGATCGAGACCGGCCTGCACGGCACGATCGGCATCGATCTCGTCGCCATGAGCGTCAACGATGTGCTGGTGCAGGGCGCCGAGCCGCTGTTCTTTCTCGACTATTTCGCCTGCGGCAAGCTCGACGTTGACGTGGCGGCGCAGGTGATTGCCGGTATTGCCGAGGGGTGCCTGCAAGCGGGATGCGCGTTGCTGGGCGGCGAGACAGCCGAGATGCCGGGCATGTATGCGGCGGGCGACTATGACCTCGCCGGGTTCTGCGTCGGAGCAGCCGAGCGCGGCCGCCTGCTGCCACGGGCCGATGTCGGTCCGGGCGATGTGCTGATCGGGCTCGCCTCGTCGGGTCCGCATTCGAACGGGTATTCACTGGTGCGCAGAATCGTCGAGGTTTCTGGCATCGGCACTGGCGATCGCGCGCCCTTCGAGCCTGCGCGAACGGTCGGCGAGGCGCTGCTCGCGCCGACGCGGATTTATGTGAAACCGATGCTGGCCGCGATCCGCGCGACGGGCGCCGTCAAGGCGCTCGCTCATATCACCGGCGGCGGCCTCACCGAGAACGTGCCGCGGGTCCTGCCCGATGGGACAGCGGCCATGGTCGATCTCGGCGCGTGGCAGTTGCCAGCCGTGTTCGGCTGGTTGCGCGAGGCGGGCGGGGTCGCGGAGGGGGAGATGCTACGCGTGCTGAACTGCGGGATCGGCATGGTTGTGGTGGTGGGCAAGGCTGAGGCGGATGGCGTGCTCGCGCGGCTGCGCGGCGCGGGGGAGACAGCAGTCGTGATCGGCGAATTGGTGGCGCGCGGCGGCGGCGAGCCGGTTCGCTATCGCGGCAGGCTCGGTTGACAGCGGCGGCAACGGCACCATGAAGAAGCGCACCGCCATCTTCATTTCCGGGCGCGGCTCCAACATGGCGGCGCTGATCGCGGCGGCACGGGACCCTGCCTATCCCGCCGAGATCGCGGTCGTCGTCTCGAACGTGCCGGACGCGATCGGCCTCGACAAGGCGCGGGCCATGGGCGTGGAGGCGGTGGCGCTCGACCACAACCAGTTTCCTTCGCGCATGACGTTCGAGCTCGCGCTCCATGGCATGCTGCTCGACCGCGGCATCGACCTCGTCTGCAATGCCGGCTTCATGCGGCTGCTGACGGCAGGCTTCGTCAACCGATGGATCGACCGGCATCTCAACATCCATCCCTCGCTGCTGCCCTCGTTCACCGGTCTCAACACCCATGAGCGGGTGCTGTTCGAGGGCGTGAAGGTGTCGGGTGCGAGCGTGCATTTCGTCCGGATCGAGATGGATGCGGGGCCGATCGTGGCCCAGGCAGCGGTGCCGGTGCTCGAGGGCGATACGCCCGAGACTTTGGGCGC
>JANNSW010000320.1:0-6346 GCA_031403055.1 Hyphomicrobiaceae bacterium
GCGGGCGGCTGCCGGCAATGGCCACATCTTGCGTGCGCATCGCCGCGCGACCTGGGAGGTCGTCCAGCAGATCGCGCGCCATCCCAAACCGATCGTCGTCTTGTTGCGCGGCATGGTGCTGGGTGCCGGCGCGGGGCTCGCCGCCGTCGCGACCCATCGGGTGGCTGCCTCGGACCTGCGGATCGCGCTGCCGGAGACGAGCCTGGGACAGATGCCCGATGCCGGCCTGACGTTCCAGCTCGCACGCGCGCCGGGCGGCTCCGGGCTGCTGGTCGCCCTCACCGGCTGGCCGCTGTCGGCAGCCGATGCCATGCATGTGGGCCTCGCCGACGGCGTGGTGGAGGTCGCCAGGATGGACGAGCTTGCTGCCCGCCTCGCCAACCCGTTCGCAGGCCCCCTCGAGCAGGTTCTGAATGCGTTCGCGGCGCCGCCCGAGCCTGGCGAGCTGTCGCGCCAGCGCGCGCTCGTCGACCGGGCTTTCGGGCAGGCGTCGCTGTCTGGGATTTTCGCCGAGCTCGGCCGATTGGAAGGCGCGCTGGCTCGGCAGCTCCTTGCTGCCCTCCGCAGGCGCTCGCCGCTCGCGCTCGCTGTCACCCATGCCGCAATCCGGCGAGCCCGGCCGGCGCGCACGATCGAGGATGCGATGAACCTCGAGTACATGCCCGTTTGCCGGCTCGCGGAAGCGCACGATGCCGCCGAAGGTGTGCGCGCCCTGCTGATCGACCGCGACGACCTGCCGCGCTGGTCGCCGGCGAGTCTGGCCGAGGTCGACGCATCCACCGTCGAATCCATGTTTGCACCGATGCTGCCGGGCGAGGCCATGCGGCTCGGCGCGCCGGCCTGACTGGAGGGCACGCCATGCCTGCGGCTTTCGTCTTCGACGCCTACGGCACGCTGTTCGATGTCCACTCCGCGGCCGGACGCCTGAAGGACGCGATCGGACCGCACGCGGCCCGGCTGTCGGAGATCTGGCGCGCCAAGCACCTCGAATACACCTGGGTGCTGTCGCTCGCCGGCCGGCAGGCGACATTTCGATCGCTTGCCGAGCAAAGCCTCGATACCGCGATCGCCATGGCCGGTGGCATTGCGCCCGGCATGCGCGAGCGACTGCTCGACGGCTATCTGACGCTCGACGCTTATCCCGAGGTTGCCCGTGTGCTCGGCGCGCTGCGCGAGCGCGGGTCGAGGCTCGCCATCCTCTCCAATGGCGATCCCGACATGCTTGCCGCGGCCGTTGCATCCGCCGGCCTCCACGGCATGCTCGATGCAGTGCTGTCGGCGAGCGCAGCCCAAATCTTCAAGCCGAGCGCTCGGGTCTATGCGCTCGCAACCAGCAGGCTCGGCCTGCAGCCGGAGCAGGTCGTGTTCGTCTCGTCCAACCGATGGGATGTGGCGGGTGCGCGGGCTTGCGGTTTCGAGACGGTCTGGATCAACCGGATGTCGGGCCCAGAAGAGTATCCAGACCTCTCGCCCGGCGCCGTCGCCGCGAACCTGGATGCCCTGCTCGAGCTGCCGCCGCACGGATAGTCCCGAGCCGGCACGACGGTTAAGCCTTTTTTGACCCCGATGCGGGAGAGTGTCCGTCGTTGCTGTCGCCTGCGTTCCCGGCACCCAAACGGACGGATACCCATGGCGCGTCTTCTCCACGCACAATTCCCGATTGTCCCTGTCCGATCGCACTTCAGGATCGTGCTGGCGCTGTCGGCCACGCTGATGCTGTCGGCCTGCGCCGGTAGCCAGACGCCGTTCGACGGCCTGGCCGGCGACCAGCAGCCCGCGCATCCCGAGGCAAGCCTCGCCAACGGCTCGGCCGCGCAGGCCAAGGAGTACTGGGCAACCGCGTACGCCAGAAACCCGCGTGACGAGCAGGCCGCGATTGCCTTCGCTCGCGTCCTCAAGGCCGAGGGCTCCAAGGACAAGGCGCTGTCGTTGCTGCAGCAGGCGACGATGTACAATCCGGATTCAAAGCCGATCGCCTCCGAATATGGGCGCCTCGCGCTCGATTTCGGCCAGATCGATCTGGCTGAGAAGCTCATCAGCCGCGCCGAGGATGCCTCGCACCCGGACTGGAAGCTCGTCTCCGCCAGGGGCGCGATCGCGGCCAAGCGCGGCGACCCCAAGACGGCGCGTGGCTTCTTCGAGCACGCACTCGAGCTTGCCCCCAATGAGCCGTCGGTCATGAACAATCTCGCGCTCACCTATGCCCTCGATGGCGATGCACGGAAGGCCGAGAGCATGCTGAAGCGCGCGGCCGAAGCTGGCGGCGACACCACCAAGGTACGCCAGAATCTCGCCCTCGTGCTCGGTGTGCAGGGCCGGTTCGAGGAAGCAAAGCAAGTCGCCGAGACCGACATCGCCAAGGACAAGGCGGCAGCAAACGTCGCCTATCTGCAGAAAATGGTGAAGGCAACGCCGGTGCAGCTCGCCAAGGCGCCTGCCGGCTCCGACCTGGGCGTCAAGGTCGAGCCAGCGGTCATCAAGGCGGTTGCGCCTGCCCAAGCAGTCGATGCCGGCTGGGCCGGAACGGTGAGCGAGTAGAGGGCGAATGGCGAATGGCGCGTTGGGGCCCCATTCGCAATTCGCAACTCGCAGCCCCCATTCACGCACTGGTCCCGCGCCGCCCACGGTTGTAGGAAGAGCAGTCTGCTCCTTCCCGACCGGGGTGCGCCATGTCGCTCGATGATGTTTGCTACCTCTCCGCCCGCGAGGCGATCAGCCGCTTCAAGGCCCGCACACTCTCGCCGGTCGAGCTGCTCGATGCCCTGATCGCGCGCGCGGCACGTGTCAACCCGAAGATCAACGCCTTTGCCGACACCTATTTCGACGAGGCCCGCGTCCAGGCGAAGGCGGCAGAGACCCGCTACATGGGCAAGGGCGAGGCGCCGCGCCCGCTCGAAGGCCTCGCCGTCGCCGTCAAGGATGTCGCGCGGATTGCAGGCAAGCGCACGACGCAAGGCTCGCTGACGCTCGAGCACAACGTGGAAACCGTTTCCGACCCGATGGTGGAACGGCTCGCAGCGGCCGGCGCCATCTTCCACGCCCGCACGACGGTGCCGGAGTTCTGCCTGTCGGGCATCTGCCGCACCCGGCTCTGGGGCACGACCCGCAACCCCTACGATCTCGACTATGGCCCGGGTGGCTCGTCGGGTGGATCGGGCGCATCGCTCGCCGCTGGCACGACGACGATGGCAACCGGCACCGACATCGGCGGCTCGATCCGGATCCCGGCCTCGGTCTGCGGCGTTGTCGGCTACAAGCCGCCGCACGGGCGCAATCCGGAAGCGTTTCCCGCCAATCTCGATCCCTTCAACCATTGTGGACCGCTCGCCCGGACTGTCGGTGACGCGGCGCTCTTCCAGAACGTGGTGTCGGGCGCGCATCCGCGCGATCTCGACAGCTTGCGCGAGCGGGTCGTCATCCCCGACAGCCTGCCGGGCATCAAGGGCCTGCGGATCGCCTACTCGGTCGACCTCGGCTACATGGCGGTCGACCCCGACGTGCGCAAGCGCACGCTGGAAGCCGTCGAGATCTTCCGCGAGCTCGGAGCAACCGTCGACGAGGTCGATCTCGGCTGGAGCGGCGACATCGAGACCTACGGCATGGCCTGGTGGAACAGCCTGCATTTCGGCCGCATCACCATCTGGTGCGCGAGGGATCCCGAGAAGCGCGAGCTGCTGTGCGACTACACGCGCAAGTTCGCGGAAGCGGCCGAGAAAACGACGCTCGATGATACGGCCCGCGCGCTCGAGGAGGTCGATCGGATGTATCAGACCTTCGGGCCGATGATGGAGACGCACGACATCTTCCTGTGCCCGACCGTGACGCTGCCGGCGATCAAGGCCGATCATGATCCATGGGACCAGGATTTCCGGGTCGAGGGCCGCAAGGTCGACCCCGAGTATGGCTGGGTGACCACGCACGTCTTCAACATGCTGAACAAATGTCCGGCCATGACGGTGCCCTCGGGCCTTGCCGGGAACGGCGTGCCCACGGGCCTGCAGATCGTCGGCCGCACCTATGACGACCTGACGGTCTTCCGCGCCGCCGCCGCCTTCGAGCGGGAACGCGGCTTCGTCAGGCCGAAGGGACTGTGAACGGGCCTCCCGTCTAAAGTACGAGAGAGCCACGAGGATCGAGAGCCCCGGGAGGAGCACCCCATGACATCGTCCGCCGCCAAGAAGCCTGCTGCCAAAGCCTATTCCCTGCCCCCCATCGGTGGTGGCGAGGAAGCGTTCCGGCCACAGCCCGTACCAGTGCCGCTGCCGATGATCGTCAGGGCCAAAGGCATCCATCAGTGGGACGACGAGGGCAAGGAGTATATCGACCTGTCTTCCGGCCCGATCGTCTCGAACATCGGCCATGGCAACGAGCGGGTGGCCGAAGCCATGGCGAAGCAGGCCCGCACCATGGATTTCGCCTACTCCCGGGTCGCGCGCCACCAGCCCGATTTCGACATCTCCCATCGCATCGCCTCGCTCGCCGGGCCGGGCTTCGAGCGCGTGTTCCTGTCCTCGGGCGGCAGCGAGGCGAACGAGATCGCCGTCAAGTTCCTGCGCACCTACGACCTCGTCTTCAACGGCGGCAAGCGTACCAAGATCATCACGCTGATGCCCTCCTATCATGGCGGCACCGTATTCACCCTCGCCATGACCGGGGATGGCGAGCTCGACTCCTGGCTGGACGGATTCCAAACCGGCTGCGAGCACGTGCCTTCGCCCATCACCTATCGGCTGCCCGGCAATCACAGTCCCGAGACCTACGCCGCCCACTGCGCCGACGAGCTCGAGGCGCGGATCAGGAAGCTCGGCCCCGACAAGGTGCTCGCCTTCTTCATGGAGCCGGTCGGCGGCCTCGGCACCGGCTGCAACGTGCCGCATGCGAGCTATTTCAAGCGGGTGCGCGAGATCTGCACCAAGCACGGTATCGCGCTGGTGTTCGACGAGGTGCTCTGCGGCACCGGCCGCACCGGCAAGTTCCTGGCGGCCCACAACTGGCCGGAAGCGCTGCCCGACGTCGTCGTCATGGCCAAGGGGCTCGCCTCGGGCTATTCCCCGCTCGGCGCGACCTTGTTCCCCTCCCGCATGGTCGATCCGCTCGCGAGGAAAACCGGCTTCAGCTTCTCCCACACCTACAGCGGCAATCCGGTGTCGTGCGCTGCCGCCCTCGCCGTGCTCGACGAGTACGAGCGCCAGGATATCGTCGCCAACACCGCCAAGATGGGCGCCTATCTGCGCGAGGGCCTGGATGGCCTGAAGGCCAAGCACAAGACGCTCGGCGACGTGCGCGGGCTCGGGCTCTGCATGGCGGTCGAGATCGTCACCGACCGCACGACCAAGGCGATCTGGCCGGTCGAGATCTCGCCGACCGATCACTACCGGATCGCCGGCCTCGAGCATGGCCTCATCATCTACACGCGGCGCACCGCGAAGGGCCGCAACGGCGACTGGTTCATCGTCGCCCCGCCCATGAACATCACCAGGGCCGAGTGCGACGAGGCGTTGAAGCGCATCGACGCGACCTTCAAGACGTTCGAAGCGGAGATGAAGCGCCTTGGCCATCTTGCCTAGCAGCGGCAGCAGGGTCGCCCTCGTCACCGGCGGCGGCACCGGCATCGGGGCGGCCTCAGCGGTCGCGCTGGCGCGCGCGGGCTGCCGGGTCGCCGTCAACTACTCGGCAAGCGCGGCGGCGGCCGAGCAGGTCGTGGCCGCCTGTCGCGAGGCAGGCGTGGAGGCCGCGAGCTTCAAGGCCGACGTCTCGCGCGACCTGCAGTGCCGCGAGCTGGTGGCCGCCGTGCTCGCCCGCTTCGGCCGGCTCGACGTGCTCGTCAACAATGCGGGCATCACCAAGGTCGTTCCCGGCAAGCCGCTCGAAGACCTCGGCGAGGAGGAGTTCGACCGGCTGTTCCAGGTCAATGTGCGGGGTGCCTTCCAGATGGCCCGCGCGGCAGCCGATGCCTTGAAGGCGAGCAAAGGCAACATCGTCAACGTCTCCTCGCAATCGGGCTTCTCGGGCTATGGCTCATCGATGGTCTATGCCGCGACGAAGGGCGCGCTCAATACGCTGACGCTGGGGCTCGCGAGGAAGCTCGCGCCCGAGATCCGGGTCAATGCCGTCTGCCCGGGTTTCGTCTCCAGCGACTGGATGCGGAAGGCGCGCAAGCTCTCCGCCGCCGATGTGGATGCCTTCACCGAGGCGACGCGCCAGGCGACGCCACTCCAGCGCGTGGTGAGCCCAGAGGATGTGGCCGAGTCGGTTGCCTACTTCGCCTTGCAGGCGGCCTCGATCACCGGCGCCATGCTCGATATCGACGGCGGCGCGCATCTGACGGTCGCCGAGCCGCTGCGCT
>JANNSW010000321.1:0-12338 GCA_031403055.1 Hyphomicrobiaceae bacterium
ATGAAGCCCGAAGGCGGCACGATCAGACCGCCGTCCGACTGGATCGGCTCGATCCACAAGGCCGCGACCTCGCCCGGCGGGCAGGTGGTGGCGAGCAGATGCTCGACGAGCTCGATGACCTTGGCGCCATCGGGATCGCCCATATAGGGCCGGTAGGGATTGGGATAGGGGATGAGGGTCAGGCCCGGCGCGCGAGCCGCGTGCGACTGCACCGTGTGGCCCGAGATCGCCATCGAGCCGGCCGAGCCGCCGTGATAGGCGCCGATGAAGGCGAGGATCCGCGAGCGTCCGGTCGCCGCGGTGACGGCGCGGAAGGCCGCCTCGTTGGCATCCGACCCCGAATGGCCGAGCCAGACCTTGGCGTCGGGCATGTGCGGCAGCGTGGCGAGGATCCGCTCGGCGAGCGCAACCGCCGGCAGGTTTGCGGCCGACAGCGTGCTCGCGCCGGCCGGGTTGGCGACCGCCTTCCCGACGGCGTCCACGATCGCGGGATGCCCGTAGCCGAGCGAGGCCGAGCCCCAGGCAGCGGAGAGGTCGAGCAGCGCGCGTCCGCTCTCGTCGATCACCCGCGATCCCTTGCCGCCGACGAGCGCGAGCGGGAAGAAGCGCAGCTTCTGGATGCCGGCCATGACGGCGGCATCGCGCCTGACCAGTGAGTTGATAGTCACGTCAAGACCTCCGCACGCTCGGCGCCGGAATGAGGCCTTCCGGGCGGAAGACGAGGATGAGGATCACGAGGCCGAGCACGAAGGCGTCGCGGAACGGCAGCACCGCCTCCGGCAGATAGGCTTGGCACATGACCTCGAGCACACCCAGCACGAGGCCGCCGACGACCGCACCCGAGAGCGAGCCGAGGCCCCCGATGATGGCGGCAACAAAGGCCTTCAGCACCGGAATGGCCCCCATCAGCGGGTCGACCGAGCCGCGCTGGGCGATCCACAGGAATGCGGCGACACCCGCGAGCACGCCCGACACCGCGAAGGCGACCGCGACCACGTGGTTCGCCCGGATGCCGACGAGGCGCACGACTGCGAAATCCTCCGCCGCCGCCCGCATCGCGGTGCCCAGGATCGTGTGCTTCAGGAAGCGCGTGAGGGCGAGCAGCACGACGCCGGACGTCGCGATCGAGATCAACGGTATGATGCCCACATGGGCAAAGCCGAGGTCGAGCGCACCGGTGATGCTGGCCGGCATCGCAATCGGCTTGGGCCGCGCCGAGATGCCGTTCTGGAAGATGACGCGCAGAATGACGGAGACAGCAAAGCTGGTGATCAGCAGGCCCGTCACGTCGGCCTTGCGCATGGGCCGGAATGCGAGCCGCTCGGTTGCGAGCGCTGCAATCGCTGCCGCGCCGACCCCGAGCACGACGGCGGCCGCGAGCGGGGCGGAGAGTGCGAGCGTGAAGAAGATGACGTAGCCCGCAACCGTCATCAGCTCGCCATGGGCGAAATTGATGAGGGCGACGATCGAAAAAACCACTGCCAGACCGAGCGCGAGCAGCGCATAGATGCCGCCGAGGCTGATCGCATTGATGGTCTGTTGGAGCAGATAGTCCATGCGGCCTCACGCTGCGAGATAGGCATCCTTGACGCGGTCGGAGCCTGCGAGCTCGGATCCGGTGCCTTCAATCCCGACCCGGCCATTGACGAGCACGAGGCCACGATCGGCGATTTCCAGCGCGCGGGCGGCATTCTGCTCCACAAGCAGGATGGTGAGCCCCTTCCCGCGCAATTCCGCGATCAGCTCGAACACGCTGTCGACCACCTGCGGCGCGAGGCCGAGCGAGGGCTCGTCCAACAGCAACAGGCGCGGCGCGCTCATCAGCGCCCGCGCAATCGCCAGCATCTGCTGCTCGCCTCCCGACAGCAGGCCCGCTTTCTGGTGGTAGCGCTCGCCGAGCACGGGGAAGCGGGCGAGCAGCGAGGCCTCCGTCGCCCTGGTGTCGTGGCGGTTGCGGTGCGCGGCGCCGCCGAGCAGCAGGTTCTCGGCGACCGACAGGCTCGGAAACACCCGCCGTCCCTCGGGAACGAGGGCAATGCCGCGCCGGGAGATGTCCTCAGGCGGCAATCGTGAGATCGGCTCGCCCGAGAGCCGCACCTCGCCGCCCGCAGGCACCAGGCCGACGATGCCCGCGAGCGTCGACGTCTTGCCGGCGCCATTGGCGCCGAGCAGGGCGACGATCGAGCCCTCTGCTACCGAGAGATCGAGGCCCTTGACGGCCTCGATTCCCCCATAGCTGACAGTCAGTCCCTCGACCTCGAGCATCATGCCCATCGGCTCAGGGCGCCGGCACGTCGGCGGGATTGGGTGTCGCGACCTGAACCAGCGTGCGCTTGCCGCCGTTGACCTCGACGAGCGTGATGTCGCGCGAGGGCATGCGGTTGGTGCCGGCATAGGTGACCTTGCCGGTGACGAGCTCGATATCCTTCAGATTGGCGATGGCGTCGCGCAAGGTCGGTCCGTCGGTCGCCCCGCCGGCTGCCGTGACGGCAGCATCGATGATGAAGGGGATCTCGTAGCCGGTTGCGATGTAGACCGTCTCGGGCTCCTTGCCGGTCTTCTCCTTCCACTTGGCGAAGAAGGCGGCGACGCCGCTGCCTGCGGAGGGGAAGCCAGCGGTGGTATGGACGAGGCCATCGACGACGGCGCCCAGGCCGAGTGTGGTCGGGCTGTCGACGCCATCCGAGCCGAGCACGGCCGAGGTGACGCCGGCGGCACGGAGCTGGTTGATGAAGGCCGGGAAGTCAGGCTCGTAGGCGGCCGTCATCACCACATCCGGCTGTGGGGACAGGGACTTTATCTTCGTCACCTCGGCAGAGAAATCCTGCTGGCCGAGCGAATAGGTGCCTATACCCAGGACCGTCCCGCCCTTTTTCAGGAACACCTCGCTGAAGTACTCAGGCAGCTTCAGGGTGTAGGCGGAGTCGGGTGACTTCACGATGTAGGCCGTCTTGTAGGACTTGTCGATGGCGTACTGTGCCAGCAACGTGGCTTGTGCGTTGTCGGCGGGGTAGGTGCCGAACATGTAGTCGCCGACTGCGGCGGGGATGGTCGGGGTGGTGCCGCAGAAGGTGAAGGTCGGGATCTTGGCAGGCTGGCTGACCTGGCCGGCCGCGATCGAGGGGTCGGCATCGCAGGGCGTGATCAGCACTTTGACGCCGGCCGCGACCAGCTCCTGGGCGGCCTGGACAGTTGCGGCCGTATCGGTGCGGGTGTCCTTGATGTCGAGCACGATTCTGTGCTTGCCGGCGAGGCCGCCCTTGGCGTTGATCTCCTCGACCGCGAGCTGGAAGCCCAGCAGCGAGGGTTGGTCGGCGAAGGCAAGGCCGCCGGTTTGCGCCGTCGCGAGGCCGATCTTGAAATCTTCCCCCGAGGCCGGGCCTGCGAGGGCGAGCACTACCGCGACTGCGGCTCCGCTGGCGAGCAGCCGTTTGCTGATGGTCATCCGTTAGTCCTCCCGTTGGTTTGCAGGGTGATGGTCGTTCTCATGCAGGCACGAACTGGGGCCGATCCTTTCGCCGTCCGATATAGGCTTCGATCACCTTCTCGTCGCGGCGCACCTCATCTGGGGTGCCGACGGCGATCCTCTGGCCCTTGTTCACGACGACAATGCGGTCGCACAGCCGCATGATGAGGCGCAAATCGTGCTCGATGACGAGGAGGCCGAGGCCGAAGTCATCGCGGATGCGCGAGAGCGTGCCGACGAGCGCGTCGGTCTCGGCCGGGTTCATTCCGGCAGCCGGCTCGTCGAGCAGCAGATAGCGGGGCTTCAGCGCGAGTGCGCGCGCGATCTCGAGCCGGCGCCGGGCACCATAGGGCAGCGTGCCGGCAAGCCGCGTCACGTCGCCGATGACTTCGAGGCGCTCGAGCAGGCTGGCGGCCGCCACTCGCGCCGCGATCGGGCCCGGCTCGACCGCAAGCGCTGCGACCGTCACATTCTCCAGCACCGTCATGCGATCGAACAGGCGGATTGCCTGGAAGGTCCGGCCGAGGCCCGCACGTGCGATCGCGCTCGGCGATAGGCCGGCAAGACTGCGACCATCGAGGTGGGCCTGCCCGGCATCGGCTGCGAGCTGGCCGCAGATCATGTTGACGATCGTGGTCTTGCCGGCGCCGTTTGGCCCGATCAGCCCGACGATCTGCCCGCGGTCGACCTGGAACGAGACATCCTCCGCCGCCACCAGGCCGCCGAAGCGCTTGGTCAGGCCCCGGACCTCGAGCGCCCCGGCACGAGCGGGTTGCCGCGGCGCTGGCGTGACGGGAGCAGGTGCCGGCGCGGATGCCCGCCTCCCCAAGAGCGGCAGCTGCAACTCGGCCAGACCCGCAATGCCGAGCGGCCGGCGCCAGATCGCAAACAGCAGCGCGAGGCCGAGGCCGAGTTGCGTCAGCCCGAAAATCACCGGCACCTGGACGAGCCCCAGATCCATGCCGCTCTCGACCTGGCGCAGCACCTGGATGACGCCGGTGATCAGAGCCGTCCCCACCACAGCGCCGGTGACCGTCAGCATGCCGCCGACGATCAGCATGGCGATCATCGTGAACATCAGGTCGAAGTAGAAGTCTTTCGGCGAAAAGGCGCCGAGAAAATGGCCATAGACCGCACCGGCCACCGCTGCCATGGTGATGCTCAACACCCAGCCCGCATAGCGCGCCGAGAACAGATCGACGCCGCTCGCAGCCGCCGCCACCTCGTTCTCGCGGGCGGCGCGCAGCTTCAGGCCGAATGGCATCTCCTTGAACAGGCGTGCGATGACGACGAAGGCGAGCGCGATCGGGAGTGCGACCGATAGCGTCGTCAAGCTCGGCACGCCGTAGAACGTCTGGCTGCCTCGCGTGATGTCGCGAGCGCCGATCAGCAGCACATGGACGATGATCAGCATCGCCAGCGTCGCGATCGAGGCCCCCGACCCCGACAGCCGAGCGATCGGCAGGCCCGAGACCAGGCCCGCCACCAGGCCGGCGATCACGACCATGACGAGAGCGAGCGGCAGGCCGAGCTGGTGGCCGGCGAGGACATCGGGCAGATGCGGCAGCGCGCCCTGTTGAATCGCAGCCGGCATGGTGAGGATGCCGGAGACGTAGGCGCCGACCCCCATGAAGGAGGCATGGCCGAACGAAACGATGCCAGAGTTGCCGGTAAAGACGGCGAGGGCGAGCACGCCCATCAGCGACATCAGATAGAGCGTCGCGATGCGGGCGCCCCAGTCACCGAGCACGAGCACGAGGAGGAGTGCTCCAGCTGCGACGACGGCGGCAAGCAGGAGTGCCGAGAGCTGAGCCTCCCCCACACCTGCGAACCGCTCGCCTAGCTGGCTCATGGATTGCGCTGCCACTTGCTGACCAAACCGACTTCGCCGGACTGTAACAGATCGAATCCCGGCGTCAAATGCCTCTTACGGTTTGCATCCAGGTTGGATGATGTTGTAATGGGTGTTACATGAAGGCCCGGGCTCACCGCTCAAGAATCTCGCCAGCTGCTCTCGGCGCGGAGGCTCCCGCGCGCCACGGTGCGGCGATGACTTTGCGCGAGCGCCTCATCAATGATGGGCTTGCGCTTTCGAAATCCGAGCTGAAGGTCGCCCGCGAGCTGCTGGCCAACTATCCCGCGGCAGGCCTCTCGACCGTGTCGCGTCTCGCGCGGCGCGCCGGTGTGAGTGATCCGACAGTGTTGCGGTTTGCCAGCCGGCTCGGGTTCGAGGGGTTCGGCGCGCTGCAGGATGCGCTGCTCGGGGAGGTCGAAACGCATATGCGCTCGCCCTTGACCATCGTCCCGCAGCGCAATCGCGCGCCGGCGCCGGTCGCAAACGCCTACCAAGCCTTCTTCACCTCCACTCTGTCCCAACTCGAGGCCGTGCGCCGTGAGACGCCGCCCGGCGATCTCGATGCCGCGGTCGCACTGCTGAAGGATCCCAAAGCCCACGTGCTCTGCCTCGGCGGGCGCTTCAGCCGGTTCCTGGCCGGCATTCTGCAGCGGAGCCTGTTGCACCTGCGCCCCGGCACCGAGCTGGTCGATGGTTCAGCGGCAGACCTCGTCGACCGTATTGCCGATGTCGGTCGCCGCGATGTGCTGGCCGTCTTCGACTACCGGCGCTATCAGAGCGATATCGTGCGCTTCGCCGAGCAGGCACACGACCGGGGTGCTCGCCTTCTGCTCTTCACCGATCGATGGAAGTCGCCGATTGCGCGCTTCGCCGACGTCTGCCTGACGGTGCCGATCGAGTCCAGCTCACCCTTCGATACGATGGTGACGGCGCTTGCCCAGACGGAAGCCGTCGTGGCAGGGCTGACCGTCGAGCTTGGCGATGCCTGGCGCGAGCGGGCCGAAGGCATCGAGCGGGTCAGGGCTTCGAACCGGATGACGGCGGAGGGAGCCGGTCCGCCGCGCGCCAAGAGCCATAGCCGAACACGGCTGAAGCAAGGGAGGATAAAGTGATGAGCGGACTGACAACGCGGCGCGACGAACCCTACCGGCGAGGCGAGACGGCCATCCTCTTCGTCGACATGCAGAAGGTGTTCTGCACGCCGGGAGCCGACCCGCAGCACCCCGAGCTGAACGCGGAGCACTATTTTCACCGGCAGCTCGAAGCGACCGTGATTCCGAACCAGTCGAAGCTGATCAAAGCGGCGCGAGCCTCGGGCGTGCAGGTGCTGCACACCATCATCGAGGCACTCACCAAGGACTGCCGCGACTGCTCGCTCGACCACAAGCTCTCCAACATCATGATCCCCAAGGGCCTGCCCGGGGCACAGCCGATCGACGTGCTGACGCCGATCGATAACGAGATCATGCTGCCCAAGACCTCATCGGGCGTCTTCAACTCGACCAACATCGACTATGTGCTGAAGAACCTCGGTATCCGCTATCTGGTGGTCGCAGGCGTCGTCACCGACCAGTGCGTGGACATGGCCGTGCGCGACGGATCCGACCGCGGCTACCTCATCACCTGCGTGAAGGATGCCTGCGCCACCTACACCGAGGCACGCCATGAGGGAGCGCTGAAAGCCTTCGGTGGCTATTGCTGGACGACCGACACCGCGGAGGTCGTGCGTCGGTTCCATGCGCTGAGGGAGAAGGCGGCATGAGCGCGGGCCTCAGCTTCGAGCGGATGGGAGCCGGGCTCGCCGAGCTCGTCACGTTCGTCACGACCGACTTCCTCGGCATCACGCGTGGCCGCTCGGTCGCGCGGGGAGATTGGGAGACGGGGCAGTCGACATCGTGCGGCTGGTGCCCGGCAAACACGACGATCACGCCGTTCGACCTGATCGCGGACGGCAGCCCCTTCGGCTCGCGCGGCGATCTGAGGCTCATCCCCGACCGGGATGCGCGCTTTCGCACACAGGCCCATGGCGCCGTGACGGCGTTCGACATCGTCATGAGCGACGTCTCCGAGCTCGACGGAACGCCCTGGAGTTGCTGCCCGCGCTCGTTCCTGAAGCGCGCCATCGCCGACCTCGAGCGCGAGGCGGGCCTCTCGCTCACCGGCTCCTTCGAGATGGAGTTCTCCGCGCTCGGCACGAGCTGGCCGCATGCGCCCGCCTTCTCGCTCGCAGCCGCACGGCGCTCCGATCCCTTCGGCCCCGCCGTCGTCGCGGCGCTGACGGCGGCCGGCGCCGAGCCCGAGGTCTTCATCCCCGAGTACGGCCGCAACCAGTTCGAGATCACGTCGGCACCGGCACCAGCCCTCGTTGCCGCCGACCGTGCGGCTGCGATCCGCGAGATCATCAGGGAGGTCGCGCGGCTGCAGGGCTTTCGCGCAAGCTTCGCGCCGAAGACCGCCGTCGCGGGCGTCGGCAACGGCGTCCACATCCACTGGAGCCTGAAGGACCGCAACGGCGCGCAGGCGACCTTCGACGCCCGCGAGCCCGGCCGCGTCTCGAAGATCGCCGGCGCCTTCACGGCCGGCATCCTGCGCCACCTGCCGGCGCTGGTCGCGCTCACCTGCCCGAGCCCGATCTCCTACCTGCGCCTGAAGCCCCACAACTGGAGCTCGAGCTACACCTGGCTCGGCGAGCGCGACCGGGAATCGACGGTCAGGATCTGCCCGACCTACGACGCCGGCGGCAGGGATCCGGGCAAGCAGTTCAATCTCGAGTACCGCGCCGCCGACGGCTGCGCGTCGCCACATCTCTCAATGGGCGCCATGATCCGCGCAGGCCTCGAGGGCATCCGCGCGCGGCTCGTGACGCCGCCCATCGTCGATGGCGATCCCACTCTCATGAGCGCATCCGAGCTGTCGCGGCTCGGCCTCGTGCGGCTGCCGGAGACGCTCGATGCCGCACTCCAGGCCTTCGAAGCGGACAAGGTCGTCTCCGGCTGGTTCGAGCCCACATTCCGCCAGGCCTTCACCGCGGTCAAACGCATGGAGCTGAAGCTGGTCGAGGGCATGGACGGCGACACTCAGTGCGCCCGCTACGCGGAGGTCTATTGATGGCGCTCCCCGAGCCGGGCGATCCACCAGCGGTGACCACCGTGAACGAGGCGGGCGCCTCTCCCTACGTGCTCTTGTGCGAGCATGCCTCGAACTACATGCCTGCCCACTATCGCAAGCTCGGACTGTCCGACCATGAGCTGACCCGGCATATCGCCTGGGACATCGGCGTCGCCGAGCTGTCCCGCCAATTGTCGCGCTCGCTCGATGCGGCCCTGTTCCTCTCGGGCTACTCGCGTCTGCTGATCGACTGCAACCGGCCGACGGGCGTACCGTCGAGCATTCCGGAGGTGAGCGAGACGACAACGATCCCGGGCAACATCGGCATCGACGCGGCGGAGCGCGGGACACGCGCGGATTTGTTCTACCACCCCTTCCAGCATGCAGTGCGCGCCCACCTCGACCGCCGGCAACAGGAGGGACGCCCGACCATCGTGCTCGGCGTGCATTCGTTCACGCCCGTGTTCAAGAGGTTCGTGCGGCCCTGGCATGCCGGCGTGCTGTTCCGCCGGTCGCAGGTGCTGGGGCAGGCGCTGCTGGAGGCGCTGGCCGATCCTGGTCTCGTGCTCGCCGCCAACGAGCCCTACACCATCGAGGACGATCATGATCAGACCGTTCCCGTTCATGGCGAGGCTCGCGGTCTCGACGCCGTGCTGATCGAGGTTCGCCAGGATCTGCTCGCCGACACGGCCGGGATTGCGCAATGGGCAGGCCGGCTCGATCGCGCGTTGAAACGGGTGATTTGATGTCCATGTCCACGCTCCTCACTCCCCCGCCCGCCTTCACGCCCGACGATGCCCGCTCGATCGCGCGGCGGCACTACGGCTTCGATGGCGCGGTCGAGCCGCTCGCGAGCGAGCGTGACCAGAACTTCAAACTGACGTTGGAGGACGGTAGCGCGGTCGTCCTGAAGATCGCCAATGTCGCGGAGGATGCGGCCTATCTGGATATGCAGGTGCAATTGCTGCGTCACGTGGAGGCGGTCGACCCGGCATTGCCGCTGCCGCGGCTCAGGCGGACGCGCGAGGGAGAGGACCTCGTCCATGTGATGGCGACGGACGGCCAGCGCCATGCCGTGCGCATCGTCGGCTACCTGCCGGGCGTCGCGCTCGCGAAATCGACCAAGTCGGCCGAGACCTTGCGGAGCCTCGGCGATGTGCTCGGCCGCCTCGACAAGGCGCTTCTCTCTTTCGGCCATCCGGCCGCGCATCGCAGTTTCGACTGGGATCTGCGCCAGACCCTCAACTCACGCGAACGGCTCCCCTTCATCAAGGACGCGACCCGGCGCTCGCTCGTCGCCCGCACGCTCGACCGGTTCGAGGCCCACGTCGTCCCTCGCCTGAGAACGCTGCGAGCAAGCGTCATCCATGGCGACGCCAACGACTGGAACGTCTTCGTCGAGCGCGCCGACGGCGGCCCCGTCACGGCGCTGATCGATCTCGGCGATGCGCTCCACACCTCGACCATCAACGAGCTCGGCGTCGCCCTCGCCTATACGATCCTCGATACGCCCTCGCCGCTCGAGACTGCGGGTCGTGTGATTTCGGGTTACGCGCGCCACCTCGACCTCGCGGACGAGATCGACCTCCTGCCCGATCTCATTGCGGCCCGGCTTGCGATCAGTGTCACCATATCGGCCAGGAACGCCTCCAGGATGGGCGCCAATCCCTATCTCGCCATCTCCGAGCGGCCGGCCTGGGAGATGCTCGGGCGTCTCGACCGGATGAAACCCGAGCACGTGCGCGGCTGGCTGAGGCGGTCGCAGCGCACGATAGCTGGCAAGCCGACCGAGGGCCGCCCCGACTGGGATCGGGATCTCTCGCAAGCAGCGCCCGAAAGCTGGGCCCCGATCGTCTCACCACCGCCCGCACTGCTCAAGAAGCATGTGCTCGACTGTTCCGATCCGGGCTCGGATCTCGTCAGGGCAATGTCCTCGCCCGACCAGGCGTTTCGCGACTCCACGTGGCACGGCTACCGGGCCGAGCATGATTTCGAGCTCGGCATCGGATCCTGGGGCGAGCGGCGCAAGATCTATACGTCGGATGCTTTCGCCTCGCGCCTCGCGGAGGGCGACCGGCGCGACATGCATCTGGGGCTCGACCTGTTCCTCGATGCCGGCACGCCGGTGATGACACCGCTCGATGCGACGGTGATCGACGTCCGCGTCTGCCCCGACCGCCAAGACTATGGCGGCTGCGTGCTGCTGGAGCATCGGCCCGCCGGGGCACGCCCGTTCCGCACGCTCTGGGGACACCTATCGCCGGCCTCGTTCGCGCATCTGAAGCCCGGCAGCAGGCTTTCGAAGGGCGAGGCCTTCGCGCGCCTCGGCGACTTCCACGAGAACGGCGGCTGGATCCCGCATCTGCATCTGCAACTCGTGTTGACGGGCGAATCCGATGCCGGCGCCATCATCGGCGTCGGCGAGGAGCGGTTCCGCGACCTGTGGTCGGAGCTCTATCCGGATGCGTCGGCACTCGCCGGCATTCCGCGCGAGGTCTGGCAGCGCGACGGCCGCGACGTGGCGTCTCTGCTCGCCAAGCGCCGCGAGCGCCTGGGCGGCAATCTCTCGATCGCCTATTCGAAAGCTCCCTTGAAGATCGTGCGCGGCGAGGACGTCTGGCTCTATGATGACACCGGCCGAGCCTATCTCGACTGCTTCAACAATGTCGCCCATGTGGGTCATTGCCACCCGGCTGTCGTCGGCGCGCTCAGCCATCAGGCCCGCACCCTCAACACCAACACCCGCTACCTGCACGACAACATCCTCGACTACGCCGATCGGCTGACGCGCACGCTGCCTGCGCCGCTCAGCGTCTGCTTCTTCGTGACGTCGGGAAGCGAGGCCAACGACCTCGCGGTGCGGATGGCGAAGGCCCATACCGGCCGGCGCGATTTCATCGTCGTCGACTGGGCCTATCACGGCCACACCGAGAGCCTGATCGAGCTGTCGCCCTACAAGTACAAGCGCGGTGGCGGCGCGGGGCGGCCGGAGCATGTGCACGAGGTGCCGTTGCCGGATGCCTATCGCGCGCCCGCCGATTGGCCTCGGGACGAGATCGGCCGGCGCTTTGCCGCTCCCGTGGCCGAAACCGCCGCCCGCATATCCCGCGAGGGCAGGCCAGCCGCCGCCTACATCACCGAGACGGTGTGGTCGTGCGGCGGGCAGATCTTCGCACCCGACGGTTATTTCCGCGACGCCTATGCGGCCGCCCGCCAGGCCGGCGCCGTCGTGATCGCCGACGAGGTGCAGATCGGCTTCGGCCGCGTCGGCTCCGGCATGTGGTCGTTCGAGCGCCACGGCGTCGTTCCCGATATCGTCACCTTTGGCAAGCCGATCGGCAACGGCCATCCGATGGCCGCCCTCGTCACCACGCCCGAGATTGCTGCCTCCTTCGCCAACGGCATGGAGTTCTTCGCGACCTTTGGCGGCAATCCGGTCTCCTGTGCCATCGGCCTCGCCGTCCTCGATGTGATCGAAGAGGAGGGCTTGATCGCCAACGCCAAGACACGGGGCGACTATCTGCTTGGCCGTTTCCGCTGCCTCCAAGAGCGTTTTCCCGCAATCGGCGACGTGCGGGGCGAAGGCCTGTTCCTCGGGCTCGACCTGGTCACGGATCGCAAGACCAAGGCTCATGATGGTGAGATAGCCGGGCGCGTCGCGCTGCGTTGCCGCGAGCTCGGCGTGCTGATCGGCACCGACGGGCCCCACGACAACGTGCTGAAGATGCGCCCGCCCATGACGCTCCGTCGCGAGCACGCGGACCTGCTGCTGCAGACGCTCGAGCGGGCATTCGAGGATGTGTGTGGTTAGCCGAGCTTCAGGTCGGTCAGCCTCAACGCGAGCTCTGGCGCAAACCGCGGTTTCAGCAGCTTGCGTGCCTTGTGCTCCTCGACGCTTCGATAGCTGCT
>JANNSW010000322.1:0-11077 GCA_031403055.1 Hyphomicrobiaceae bacterium
GGTTGACCGGCAACTCATCGGCCAAGGCTGAGTTCAATTGCGCTTCGAGCCCCGATCCGCCTGCTGCCAGCCGCTCGGCAACGGCTTGCAGTGCCCCCGGCAGCCCAAGCGCGCCGGCCGCTCGCTCCAGCTGCGATCGGCTGAGGCGCGATGCCGCAAGACCGTCCCGGATGGCCCCCAGATCACGCGGCGAGCCCCGGCCGAGTGCCAGCCGCGACAGCGCGCGCGCGATGTCCGGCGTCTGCCTCAGCGCGCTTCTGAGCTCCTCCACCAGCCGCATGTCGCCGGCGAGAAAACCGAGCGCATCGAGCCGCGCGCCGATCACTTTCGCGTCGTTGAGCGGGCTAGCGAGCCGGCTGGCGAGCTCGCGCGCGCCCGCCCCCGTCACCGTCCGGTCGATCGCCGCGAGCAGGCTGCCTTGCTTTTCGCCCGAGGTGGTGCGCACGAGCTCGAGGTTCGCCCGCGTCGCGGCATCGATCACCATGATCGAGCCAGGGCCAGAGCGCTTGGGCGGCCGCAATGCCGGCTGGCGGCCGAGCTGGGTCAGGTCGACATATTTGAGCAGCGCCCCGATCGCTGCCAGCTCGAGCCGCGAGAACTGGCCAAAGCCGGCAATCTCGGTAACGCCGAGCTTTGCCTTCAGGTCCCGCTCGCCGGCAAGGCTGTCGAAATGAGCTTTCGGCACGGCCGTCAATGCGGCGCCTGTCGCAGCCACGATCTCGCGCAACCGCCGGTCGCCGGTCGCACTATCCCCGATCAGCACCTCACTTGGCGACAGCCGCGCCAGCTCGCCGGCGATATCGGCGCTCGCCGTCTCGCCGACCAGGAACTCGCCGGTCGAGATATCGAGTGAGGCGAGCGCCATCTCCGCGCCCGGCTCGACCCGCCCCTTCGGCGCTTCCGCGATCGCCGTCAGGTAGTTGTTGCGCCGCGCATCGAGCAACGTGTCCTCGGTCAGCGTCCCCGGCGTGACGAGCCGGATCACGTCGCGGCGCACGACCGACTTGCCGCCTCGCTTGCGCGCTTCGGCTGGATCCTCGAGCTGCTCGCACACCGCCACCCGATGGCCGCGCCTGATCAGACGCTGCAGATAGTCGTCGGCCGCATGCACCGGCACACCGCACATCGGGATGTCCTGTCCGAGGTGCTTGCCCCGTTTCGTCAGAGCGATGCCGAGTGTCTGCGACGCCGCCACCGCATCCTCGAAGAACAGCTCGTAGAAATCCCCCATCCGGTAGAACAGCAGGCAATCCGGATTTGCCGCCTTGATCTCGGTGTACTGCGCCATCATCGGCGACATCACGGCGGCGGAAAGGATGGCCTCCCCGGGTAGCGGCACGCCCGCGTGCTCCGGCTCGATCGCCGGCGCCGGATCGCTCTCCTGCTCGATTACCGGCGGCGCTGTGCTCTTGCGCGGTCGTGCCATGATGCTCTTTCGCTGCGGGATCTGTTGTGAGCCGGTCCTGGCTTCCCTATTGTCCCTTGGTCTGATAGCCGAAGTGGCTTATCGGCATCCACTCCTTCGTCCCTGTCCCCAGAGCGAGCCACAAGCGATATCATGGCACCCAGACGTCCCCGCGCGAGCTTCACCAAGCTGGAAGCCCTGCAATTCCACTCCCAGGGCAAGCCCGGCAAGCTCGAGATCCAGGCGACCAAGCCGATGGCGACGCAGCGCGACCTGTCGCTCGCCTATTCGCCCGGTGTCGCCATTCCGGTGCAGGCGATCGCGGATGATCCACAACTCGCCTACGAGTACACCGCCAAGGGCAACATGGTCGCCGTCATCTCGAACGGCACCGCCATCCTGGGCATGGGCAATCTGGGGCCGCTCGCCGCCAAGCCTGTGATGGAAGGCAAGGCGGTCCTGTTCAAGCGCTTCGCCGATGTCGACTCGATCGACCTCGAGGTCGACACCACCGACGTCGACGCCTTCGTCAACTGTGTGCGCTATCTGGGGCCCGCGTTCGGTGGCATCAATCTGGAGGATATCAAGGCGCCCGACTGCTTCGTGATCGAGCAGCGCTTGCGCGAGCTGATGGATATCCCGGTCTTCCACGACGACCAGCATGGCACGGCGATCATCGCGACCGCCGGCCTCATCAACGCGCTCCACCTCACCGACCGCAACCTCAAGGACGTGAAGCTGGTGCTGAACGGGGCCGGTGCCGCCGGCATCGCCTGTCTCGAGCTGCTGAAAGCAATGGGCCTGCCCGCGCGCAATGCCATCCTCTGCGATACCAAGGGCGTCATCTACCAGGGCCGCACCGAGGGCATGAACCAATGGAAGTCGGCGCATGCGGCCAAGACCCCCGCGCGCACCCTGGCGGACGCCTTGAAGGGCGCTGACTGCTTCTTCGGCCTGTCCGTCGCCGGCGCCATGACACACGAGATGGTCTCCTCGATGGCAAGGAACCCGATCATCTTCGCCATGGCCAACCCCGATCCCGAGATCACGCCCGAAGAGGTCGCCCAGATCCGCGACGACGCCATCATGGCGACCGGGCGCTCCGATTATCCAAATCAGATCAACAATGTGCTTGGTTTTCCCTACATCTTCCGCGGCGCCCTCGATGTGCGCGCGTCGACCATCAACGACGCCATGAAGATCGCCGCCGCCGAGGCGCTCGCCCGGCTCGCCCGTACCGAGGTGCCCGACGAGGTGGCCGCCGCCTATGGCGGCGAGCGCCCTCGCTATGGCCGCGACTACATCATTCCCGCGCCATTCGACCCCCGCCTCATCAGCGCCATTCCGACCGCCGTCGCCAAGGCCGCGATGGATTCGGGCGTCGCCCGGCGCACCATCGTCGACATGGAAGCCTATTCGGCCCGGCTTTCCGCGCGCCTCGATCCGGTCGCGGGCTGGCTGCAGGGCATTTTCGAGAAGGTACGGCGCAACCCCAAGCGCGTCGTGTTCGCCGAGGGCGAGGAGGACCAGGTCGTCCGCGCCGCCAACACCTTCCTCTCGCACGGCCTGGGCCAGCCGATCCTGATCGGGCGCGAGGAGCGCGTGAAGCAGGCGTTCGGCGAGGCGGGCGTCGAGCTGCGCAAGGAGTTCACGATCATCAACGCGGCGCTATCCGACCGGGCGGACGAGTTCGCCGACTACCTTTACCGGCGCCTGCAGAGGAAGGGTTTCCTGCTGCGCGACTGCCGGCGCATGGTCAACACCGACCGCAACATCTTCGGCGCCTGCATGGTCGCGCTCGGCTATGCCGACGCCATGGTGACGGGCGTCACCCGCAACTGGTCGACAGCCTACGAGGACGTCCGCCGCGTGCTCGACGTGAAGCCCGGCCACACCGCGATCGGCGTGTCGCTGATCCTCTCCCATGGCCGCGCCGTGCTGGTCGCCGATACCAGCGTCCACGACATGCCGGCGGCCGACGAGCTCGCCGATATCGCGGAGGAAGCGGCCAAGGTCTCGCGCCGGCTGGGCGCGGAGCCCCGCCTCGCCATGCTCGCCTACTCGACCTTCGGCCATCCCAAGGGCGAGCGCTCCGAGCGCGTGCGCGAAGCCGTGCAGTTGCTCGACAGCCGCGGCGTCGACTTCGAGTACGACGGCGAGATGGGCGCCGACGTGGCGCTCTCGGTGGAGGCGAGGAAGCTCTATCCGTTCTGCCGGCTGAAGGACACGGCGAACGTGCTGGTGATGCCCGCCTTCCACTCCGCCTCGATCTCGACCAAGCTGCTGCAGGAGCTGGGCGGTGCGACCGTGATCGGTCCGCTCCTCGTCGGCCTGACGCACCCCGTCCAGATCGTGTCGCTCGGCGCCAAGGACAGCGACATCGTCAACATGGCGGCGCTGGCGGCGTATGACATCAGCGGTTAGCAACAACCGCGCATCATTGAAGGCTGTGAGGCGTTCCCAAGAAAATGGCGCCTCGGACCTATTGATCGTGGGCCGCTGCACGTTATTCACCGGCTGTTTCTTCATCGGCCGTGATGTGGTCGGTCTGAACAAATCCGCCTTGCGTTGGCAACTCGTCACCTGCAATATTGCGCCTCGCACCTCGGGGCGGTGCATGGGGGCGCAGATGAGAGATACAGCAGATGTCTTCATAAGCTACGCACATGAGGATCGCGTAATCGCCGAGCACTTGGTCCGGAGATTGGAAGCCGAAGAGCTAAGCGTCTTCTGGGATACGAGCGGAGTACACGCCGGGCAAATCATCGGGGACATCATCTCGGACGAGCTGCAGCACGCGAAGTGCGTAGTCGTCATCTGGAGCAAGCACTCGATCGAGTCGGATTGGGTCTGGGGCGAAGCCGACTCGGCCCGGCAGCGCCGCGTGCTCGTTCCTGCAATGGTAGGCGACATCGAGCCGCCGATTGAGTTCCGGCGCGTGGGCGCCGCAAACTTGACCGGATGGAAGGGTGACGAGAATTTCGACGGATACCAGCGACTGCTCGTGGGCGTTAGCCTCGCACTTCGGGGCGAGCTTGGGACACAAGGTAGCAGGTTGAGTGACGGGTCGGGCCAGAGGAATTCGGTGCCGAAAGAGCCCAAACATAACGAGACCGCAGACCGGAAGCACCTCCAGCCGCATTTTCCATGGAAGCTGAATGGCGTTTCGCGTGCATCGGCCCTTGTGGCTATGCTGACTATCGGCGTCGCATTTGTCGCATTCCAGACCGGAATGTTTCGGGGCCAGGGTCCCGGCCCCACCGAAACTCCGCCTCCACAAAATGGACCGCAGAAACCGGAAAATAATCCCAAAGCACCAGATGGGGAAGTGAAAAAGAAACCGGAAATCATTGGAACGACCGGGCCCACAAAAACTGAAGATGCAACAAATGAAGGTGAAAAAATACTGTTGATTGAGAGCATCGATGAAGGTGTTCCCGATCCAAATTCCGATAAAAAGATCCTGGACCTGATAGCAAATTATTTGAATCCCGACGCAAAGGCCATCGATGTGCATGTAGGGAAATTATACGATAACGTAGTCAATTATTGGGGGGAGAAAAAATCGGTCGAGCAGATCATTGGGGACCAGAAACAATGGGTGCGAAAGTGGGACTACAGGCAACTCGATTTGCTCCCGGGGACGATCCACTTGCAGCGCTATGGTCGCCATCCGGGCGAGGTCATTGCCATATTCCAGTACAAGTATGTCTACAGGAATTCTCCGATCGGCGCCTCGCGGAAATCGGAGGAAGGAATCGGTTGGGTCAAGCTGCAAACCAAGGAGACGGCCCGCGGCCTCGTCATTTCCAGCGAGGAGGGAAAATCCATACGTTCCATTTCGCTCGTCGATGTTCAGAAGACCCCATGAGGCTTGGAATGATTGCCGCTGCGAAGGACAGCGACATCGTCAACATGGCGGCGCTGGCGGCGTACGACATTGGTGGGTGAGGGGGCACGCGCGTTGCGAGGTCACAACAGGTCCCCTAGACCAGCGACGGTATTGGGCAGGGCAAGCCCCGACAGTGTTGAGAGATATTGGTCGACCGTTGCGGGTGGATTGCACAGGCGATCGAGGACTTGGTGCACGGCTGCAACGAACATCGTCTTGTCGGCGGCGAGAAGTCCACACAGGAATGCATCGGGGTGAGCCGCGACCACCCCATGTGCCGCCAACGCCGCAACAGGGAAGTCAGAGAGGTTGTACGTCACGATGCAGCTCGCGCCACCAACGATGGCCGCTGCCAGCGCGTGACGGTCATCGGGATCGGGCAGCGTCAACGTCTCGATCAGATCACGATAGCCGACCACTCGGGCATCGGGAGCATGGATTTCCATGAGCCGCCGCGTGCGGTCGAGACGCGATCGGCTCAGGTCCGGCCGGCCGGCCAGAACCGAGCGCATCCATTCGTCGTGGAGGTCCTCGCTCCAACGCGGTTGGTAGGCGCCTTGCTGGGCAAGCTGCATCAGGAGGTCGCGGATCGGTGCCGGGTAAAGCACACAGGCATCGAGCAGGGCGACGGGCCGGGCCACCCCGGTCAGTACCCCAGTTTCAGCTCTTGCGCTTCCGCCACCAGCTCGTCCATGGCGGCGTCGGCGATGCGGTCTTGTCGCTCCTTGTAGGCGAGCAGGTCGTCGAGCCGGATGCGCCGGTGGGTGCCGACCATGTGGAATGGGATGGCTGCGGCGTCGAGCAGCTTGATCACATAGGGACGGGACACGTTGAGGATTTCGGCGGCTTGGAATGTCGAAACATCGGCATCGAGTGGGATGATGGTAACGGCGCGACCAGCTGCGAGGTCTTGCAAGAGGCGGCGGATCAGGCTGGTGGCCAGCTCGGGCAGCTCGCCCGCCTTACCGCTATCGCGGCCGACGATATCGAGACCCTCGTCGCTTGTGAGGCGCTGCAAGGCCGTCCTGACGGCAGCCGTTTCTTCTGGCGTTGGCGTGACTGGATTGTAGGGGCTGACAGGGCGCGACATGATGCTGATCCTCCATGCCTTCTGTATGGGGCAGTCGGAAGTTAAATGCAATAGGTGCAGCGTTGTGGACTGCGGCGACAGCCGCGGCGTCGACTTCGAGTACGACGGCGAGATGGGCGCCGACGTGGCGCTCTCGGTGGAGGCGAGGAAGCCCTATCCGTTCTGCCGGCTGAAGGACACGGCCAACGTGCTGGTAATGACCGCCTTTCACTCCGCCTCGATCTCGACCAAGCTGCTGCAGGAGCTGGGCGGCGCGACCGTGATCGGTCCGCTCCTCGTCGGCCTGACGCACCCCGTCCAGATCGTCTCTCTGGGCGCCAAGGACAGCGACATCGTCAACATGGCGGCGCTGGCGGCATATGACATTGGTGGGTGAGGGGGCGCCGACGGTCGCTCAAAACCTTACATAACACCCGCTGGGCAACGCTCTTGATGTAGGTAATGCGAAAATCCTTTACTATGGGTGCTCGAATAGGGCTCATAGTAAAGGAAATGGTGCATGAACCGGAGCCAACTCGTGCCCGCCGTCAGGGCGCGTCTCAAGGCCTACGCCAATCCGCACTCGAACTACTTCGGTGTCGTCCCGCTACCTCCCACTGAGGCGCCGGTCAGCCTCGGCAGCGCGGCTGCGATCCACAACCAAGCCCTGGCGTCGATTGGGGCAGCTGATCGCTTGGCCAAGACGCTTGCCAGTCATTTCTTTCTGAGCCGCATTCTGCCGATACAAGAGGCAATCGCTTCATCCGCAATTGAAGGGACGCACAGTACGCTCGACAATCTGCTGGAACTCGAGACCGGCGAGGAGGAGGACGAGGAGTCGACCCGCGATACGGCTGCACACGTCGTCCGCAACTACGCGTTGGCTCTGGAACGAGCTTTGCCGGATGTTGAGAGAAATCGATACGACGCGTTTTCCATCGGTCTCATTCGCGATCTCCAGCGCGAGGTCGCTTCAGGCGACCCAAGCCATGACTATGTACCTGGGCGGCTCAGACAACATTCTCGCGACATCGTCTACATCGGAGGTGGCCACATCAGTCGATCAGTTTACAATCCTTGCCCTCCGGAAGACGTGCAGAAATGTCTCGAAGAACAAGTCGAGTACCTGAGGTGCACCGGCCTGCAGCACGTCAATCAGAGCGTCATCGTCAGGATGGCCATTGGTCATGCGCATTTCGAGGCCATTCACCCCTTCCATGACGGAAACGGGCGGGCGGGGCGCCTCCTCCTCCCTTTAATGATGATCGCAGACGATTTTGTTCCCTTATACTTTGCTCCCTACCTTGCCCAGAACCGGTCATCTTACATGGATGCACTGCGAGCAGCCCAGCAGAGGCTGGAGTATGCGCCTCTGGTAGAGGTTTTCTCTCACGCGATCGTCAACACAGTCGATGCTGTCGAGACCGCGCACGACGATCTCACGAAGCTGCACGCCAACTGGATCGGACGCAGGAAGTGGCGAAAGGGCTCGGCAGCACTCACCGCCATCGACCTGCTGATCGGACATCCGGTGGTGACTGCATCGAGGCTGGCGAAGTTGCTGAATGTCAGCAACGTTGCTGCAAACAGCGCAATTGGGCAACTGACCGACCATGGCATTCTAACGGAAAGGACCGGCTTCAGACGGAATCGCGTCTTTGTGGCCGGCGAAGTTTTATCGATATACAATCGGCCAGTTCGAGGCGAATAGTCGGCCCTCGCAATCGCCTGCGCCCCTTCAATTCACGCTTCCATCCGCATACGGGCTGTCGAGCGAGAACGCCGGAATTACGACGTCGATCATATCGCCAGAAGGCAGCTGCATCGAATAGCTGCCCGACATGAAGCCCGAAGGGGTCGTCAGCGGGCAGCCGCTGGTGTAGCGGAAGGTGCCTTCGGGCAGAATGACCGGCTGCTCGCCGATTACGCCTGGCCCGCGCACCTCCTGCACCCGGCCCTCGCCATCGACGATCCGCCAGTAGCGCGAGCGCAACTGCACGGCCTCCAGGCTGCGATTGGTGATCTCGACGGTATAGGCCCAGACGAACTGGGCTTCGTCGGGCTCCGACTGATCCGCCAGGAATTGCGGCACGACGCTCACCTCGATGTCATGAGTGCTCGCCCGGTACATGGATGGCCTCGCGTCCCAGCCACTCTCTCGCATCGGCCCTAAACCCCATGCGGCCGGCCGTCAAGAGCGGTTCCGCCCTTGACGCATGGCAAGCCAGGCGACGTTATGCCAACGCCTGCCGCGAGGACCTCACCCCATGCTGGACGCCCGCATCCGCTCCCTGATCGATCCACCGCTCAACGCAGCCGGCCGGATGATCGCACGCCTTGGTATCGGCGCCGACGAGATCACGCTCGCGGGCTTCGTCGCCGGTATGACGGCGGCAGTCGCGATCGTGCTGGGTGAGCCGCTGATCGCACTCGTGCTGATCCTGATCGGCCGGATCGCCGACGGCCTCGACGGCGCCGTCGCCAGGGCGAGCGCCCCGACCGACCGCGGCGCCTTCCTCGACATTGCGCTCGATTTCATCTTCTACGGCTCGATCCCGCTCGCCTTCGCCCTTGCCGATCAGTACCGCAATGCGCTGCCGGCGGCCGTCCTGATTGCGAGCTTTTATGCCAATGGCGGCGCTTTCCTCGCCTATTCGGCCATGGCCGCAAAGCGCGGCATCGAGACGTCGGCGCAGGGCACCAAATCGATCTACTATCTCGCCGGTCTCGCGGAAGGCGCCGAGACCATCCTCGTCTTCGCCTTGATGTGTGTGCTTCCAGCTCAGTTCGCCATCATCGCGCTGATCTTCGCGGCGATGTGCTTCGTCTCGGCGGTGGCACGCATTGTGGTCGGCTGGCGCTCCCTCCACTAGCAGCTGAGCCCGAGCAGCCGGCCGAGCTCGTCCATCCGCTGCACCACCTCGCTGGCACCGGCCCGGGCGAGACGCTCGCCATGGGTCGCGTCGCAATGGCTGCCGCCGGTAAACCCGACGACGCGCATGCCCGCCGCGATGCCGGCTTCCACACCCGCGAGGCTGTCCTCGACGACGAGGCAACGTTCAGGCGCCACCTCGAGCTGCGTGGCCGCATAGCGGAACAGATCGGGCGCCGGCTTGCCGCGCTCGACCAGGTCGCTCGAATAGACATGCACGCCGAAGTGACGATCGAGGCGCGTGCACGCAAGTCCGAGCCGCAGCTTCTCCGTCTCGCTCGAGGACGCGACGCAACGCCTGAGAGCAAGCGCACCCAGCAACCTCTCTGCGCCCTCGATCGCCTTCAATTCACTCCGATAGAGATCGAGGATCATACTCATCGCCTCCTGCCGCAGCGTCGGGGGAATCGGCCGCCCATGGGCACTCTCGATCTCGGCCATCATCTTGGGGGTGCTGATGCCGGTGAAGCGAGCGGTCAGCGCTGCCGCCGTCACCTCGAACCCATGGCGGCGGAGCGTGCACGCGTAAGCCTCGTTGGCAATCGGCTCGGAATCGATCAACACGCCATCGCAATCGAACACGACCGCTTCGATCCCGTGCATGCAGCCCCCTCAGCTCAGACGCCAAACGCGCCGATGATTGCGCCTTGGATCAGCAGCACGGCGAAAGCCATGGTGAAAGCTCCTGCCGTCAGCCGCCACTGCCCGTCGTCGTCCCAGCTCCAGTGGTGGCCGGCGCCGAGCCCGACGCATCCGGGGCAACATTGGCCGTTGCCAATGTCCCGATCACGATCCCCATCACCGCCAGCACCAGCAGCCAGTGAATGCCATCGACGATGCTGAGAATGAGCTTCTGCCCGATGTTGGCGTAGTTGACGAGCGTCGTCGTCATCACGAAGCCGAACCAGATCATCAGCGCCGTCTGCAGCCCGCCGACCGTGGTCGACTCGCCCAGGCGCTTCATCGTGATCGCGAGCATGATCGTCATGATGATCTGCGCGATCGCGGAGAAGATGTAGCGGCGCGGGGAATGAAAGCCCGCCGTCCCGCTGATCGAGGCCTTCCAGACCTTGCCCGCGAACGCGTACCAGATCCAGCCGGTGATCAGGCCCGCGACGAACGCATAGAGCACGGCCTGGGAATCGAACTCGGGGATACGCCCAAACAGCATCAAAAGCTTGCTCTGCAAAAGTTCCATTTCACCAGATCCCCTTGTCCCAGCTCGCGAGCCGACGCCCCGCCTTGCCACCCGATCTGGGCGGATTTCTACACCGGGAAGGCCGGATCCCCAAATGCGTCAGTTGTGCTCTCTCGGCTCGAGCGGCGCTGCGCGCGGCACAGGTGCTAGGTATTCGAGGGGCGTGCCGGCACCGTCAGCCTAGTTCGGGGGAGGACTCGCATTCGAGCCGCGAGAAGACGATGGTTGAATAAACAAAGGAATTCAAATCGTTAAGTCGTCGTCTGTTCTTGTGATCACAGAATATCCGCCCGTGTTGCGTTTACCCCCCCCCGGTGGTATGTTGGGCGAAGCTTATTTCTGGCGTGCGGGGAATTCTCTTGGTTTGGCCGGTCAAACCCGGCACGCTGGTGACGAGCATGGGCGCCGCCATGGCGAGCGCGATGTGCGCTTTATCACGGACTCTGCGCCTGATTTAGTAGTAGCGCCGGACCAAGCCCGGTATTCGTTCAGTCTCGTTAGAAAAGGGGATGCGTCATGGCACGAACTCGCCTCGGTACACAGCCCTTCGAACGGCAGCCATGGGACAGCCTGGAGTTTTC
>JANNSW010000323.1:0-2988 GCA_031403055.1 Hyphomicrobiaceae bacterium
CACATGGGCGGCAAAGCCGGCTTCGGCGGTTTTGCCCCAGATCGAGGAGGTGAAGAGGATGCGCCCGCCCGCGCGCATTTTGGGCAGGGCGGCGCGGGTCACGTTCCAGCTGCCGTTCACATTGATGTCGATGATGCGCCGGAAGATGTCGTCGGTTGCGCCAGGGGAATCGCCGACCGGGGTCATTCGCTCGATGCCGGCATTGTTGACGAGCACGTCGATAAACTCGAGACGCCCGAGCGCGCTTGCGACGGCAGCGGAATCGGTGATGTCGGCTTCGAGCGCGAGGATCGTGACGCCCGCACCGGCCTGCGCGAACGCTGCCGCGATGCCAAGGCCGATGCCGCGGCTCGCGCCCGTCACCAGCACCGTCTCGCCGGAGAAATCGAATGAGGCTTTCATGGCCGATCTCATATCGACCGCGGCACGCGCCCTCAAGGGAAACCGCCCGCAGATCCCGCGTCGTCCGTCAGCTGCGTTTCTCGGGGTGGAGAGGTCGAGCAGCTGGATGGGGCGCGATGGGGGGGAAATCACCGGAAGGTGAAGGCGACGTCGTCGCTGGCAACGCTCATCGCTAATGTCGCTCGTATAGGGGCCAACGCTTCAGCCGATAAGCGTGATCAAAAGCGCAATCAAGGCCAGCAATGCAGAGATGATCCACTGCCAATGCTTCAGCCAAAAAGATTTGCCCGCCGCCCAGATACCAGTCGGCTCCGACGTGATGTGATGCATTCGTAGGATCGCAATCTTCTGCGAAATGATTTCTTCGGCTTCCAAGATCTCTCTTTTGGGGTCATACGGCGGCACTCGGTCTGGAAAACCCTTTCCACGCATCCGCCTATCTAAGTCGATCATTCTCGTGTAGATGCGTGTCGCAAATCCTTTCAGTCGCCCTTCAACGAAATTCAAGGTGTCAATGCGCTGAGGCATGCTGTAGCTCGGCAGCGTCGCATCAAGCGTGTCGCAGGCAGATTGTGCAGCAGAAATGATACATGGCTTGATGAAGCTCCAGAAAATGAGCTGTACCGACCCGGAAAACTCGCACCCAAGGCCAGTTCCGATAGGCTGGCCATGACAATCGGTTATGCTGAGATCTTTGTTCGAGGCACGAGACATTAGCCAGCGCGTTATTTTCTCTCGATCTATTGTATCGAAAGTATCGTTGAGGTTCTGCCGTATCTTTTCAGCGATCGGAGTCATTGTTCGTTGGGGAGAGTTGGAAATCGTCCGCATCAAGGGGTCATAAGAACTGCATTCTGGAGCGAAAGTAAGTTCGACCTGCGCCAACAGCCCCATTTTCCACAGCTAAGGCGCCGGAACCTGCCCCAAGCCAACTCGTCGCAAAGTGCTCCACCCCCAACTCCTCCCCGCCGCCACCCAGAGCAAATCCTATCCCCGCCACTCGTCCCTCCCTCACACTCCCCTCACCGCACACCAGGAAGCGGGACGCGTCGCGCGCCGATCGCGGCTGTGGGATTGCTGCGGTGGCGACCGGGAGTGCGGGGGCGGTGACGCTCGCGGACGGACCCTCGTACTCGCGCCATTGACGCCTGCAACGAACTGCGCTCCCGTGTGCTCTGCTGAACGGTCCAAGACCCCACTCCGGAGAGCCCGCTTGCCAGAAACCCCTTCCCCGCGTGCCCTGCTCGAGCGCCTCGTCGCCTTCGATACGACCAGCGCGAAGACGAACATTCCCTGCATCGAGTGGATCGAATCCTACCTCGCCGCGCATGGGGTCGAGAGCCAGCGGGTGCCGACGGCGGACGGGCAGAAGGCGAGCCTGTTCGCGACGATCGGGCAAGCCGGCAAGTCCGGGATCGCGCTCTCGGGCCACACTGACGTGGTGCCGGTCACGGGGCAGAGCTGGACGTCGGACCCCTTCAAGCTCGTCGAGCGCGACGGCAAGCTCTACGGGCGCGGCGCCTGCGACATGAAGGGGTATCTGGCCTGCATGCTCGCGATGGTGCCGGAGCTGAAGGCCCGTCGTCTCGCGACCCCCATCCATCTCGTCTTCTCCTATGACGAGGAGGTCGGCTGCACCGGTGTGCGCCCGCTCGTCGCCGAGCTCGGAAAGAGCCTGGCGAAGCCGCGGATCGTGCTGGTCGGCGAGCCGACCAACATGACGGTCGTCGACGCGCACAAGGGTGCGAGCCGTTTCCAGACGACGGTGACGGGGCGCGAGGCCCATTCGAGCATGGCGCATCTGGGCGTCAATGCCATCCACTTCGCGGGTGTGCTGATCGCCGAGTTGCAGCGCATCGAGGAGGAGTTGAAGCGGACGACCTCCAACCCACGCTTCACGCCCGCCTACTCGACACTGCAGGTCGGCCTGATCGAGGGCGGGCGGGCGCAGAACATCGTGCCGCGCCATTGCGTGTTGAGCTGGGAAATCCGGGCCATTCCCGGGTTCGAGGCGGGGCCGGTGGTCGACCGCTTCAGCGCCTATTGCGATCGGCTGCTACCTGCCATGCGCACCGTTGCGGCCGACGCAGGCATCGAGACGGTGCACAAGAACACGGTGCCGGCATTTGCCTCGGGGGAAGGCTCGCCCGCCGTGTCGCTCGCGCTCAGGCTCGCCGAGCAGAACGAGACGCTCGCGGTCTCCTACGGCACCGAGGCGGGATTGTTCCAGGAGGTCGGGCCGTCGTCGGTCATCTGCGGCCCCGGTGACATCGCCCAAGCCCACACGCCCGACGAATGGATCCTCGCCAGCGAGCTCGATCGCTGCTTGGTGTTTTTGCGCCGGCTCGCGGACCACGCGGAGACGGGTTGGGGTCCGTAGGTCGGAGTGACCCCGGCCTCGAGCCGGGGGAAGTCCGACATCGGCGGCGTTGTCGGACATCGTGAAAGGCTACCCAGAAACAAGGGCGGGCAGAGTGGCACTGGCGGCGCTGCTCGCGCAAGGAGCGGCGGGCGTCAGTGTGACCTCGAAGCCGAGGCTCTCGAGGCGGGCTTGCAAGTGCGTTGCGAGGCGGGCCTTCGTCGGTG
>JANNSW010000324.1:0-16897 GCA_031403055.1 Hyphomicrobiaceae bacterium
GATCGCGGCCGCAGTGCTTGTGCCGCTCGAGTTGATCAGTCGTTTCACGGATGGCGAGGATTCGCTGCTGGAAAGTCGCAAGCTGCTCGGCCGCATCGAGGCCTCGGTCAGGGAGATGCAGGCGCGCGCAACGGCCGAGGGCGAGCGTCAGCAGACACCGGGTGCCGACCTGTTCGTCGGAGGCACGAGCGAAGGCGTCGCACTCGCTGCGCTGCAGACGAGGCTCGCCGCAATCGCGCAAGCCGCCGGTCTCAGGCTCCAGAGCGCGGGAGAGCTGCCCGCCCGGACCGAAGGTGCATTGCGGCTGATCGGCCTCAGGATCGACATGACGGCTGCGATCGAGCCGCTGGTCGAGGTTCTGCATCGGATCGAGACGACTCAACCGATCATGCTGGTGGAGGCCGCCCGCCTGCGCAGCTCGCAGGCCGAGGGCAAAGCCGAGATCGACGCCAGCTTCGATGTGTTCGTCGCGATGGCGGCCAGCGCGCCTGGGGAGGACTAGGCGATGGCGCGAGGACGGGCCGGCTTGCTCGGTGCGCGGAGCCTGCTGCTGGCGCTGCTGCTGCCAGCCGTCGCGTGGCTCGATGTGACACTGCTCGCCTCGCCGATGGAGATCGTCGCGCTGCCGCCCGGTGACCGTTCGCCTGGCCCCGATCGAGCTGCTCCCGAGCTTGCCGATGCGCAAAGCGGGCAAAGGCCGCTCGGCGATCTCCGCGAGATCAGCGAGCGCAACCTGTTCGCTGCCGGGCGCAGGCCGGTCGCATTCGCCGTGCCGGCCGCTGAGCCTGATGGCCCGGGTGGCGGTGCCGCGATCAGGCTGACCGGCATCATGCTGAGGCCGGGCAAGGCGAGCGCCCTGTTGCGCGTCGATGGCGAGGCCGCGGCAACCTGGATCGCCGCAGGTGGTCGCGTCGCCGACTGGAGCGTGAGCGAGATCGGCCCGGCCGGTGTCGTGCTGCGGGCCGGCGCGCGCGAGCTGTTCGTCGGCCTCTATCCGACGCCTCGCCTGGCGCCCGAAACCGCCGAGCCGCCCGCCCCGTGAGCCGGCCAGATCCGGGCAGAGACTGTCGGCTCGAGGTGGGTATTGTGTTTACTATATAGAAGGTTAATCTTCTCGAAAGCCGTGCCGCCATGACATATTACTTCCATGCCGAGCACGAAGTCAGATATGGCCGCGTCCAGCGGTCGGGACTAACAGCTCGAAACCAGTATCGAGTGCGAGGGTGTCGCCATACGGCGGCTTCTGGCGGAGGACGCATCGGATGCAGCGCCGCGAGTTCATCAAGTACGGTAGCGCCTCGCTGCTGACGCTGGCCTATGGTGCCGGCGGATCGGTGGTGACGGGTGGTCTTCTGTCCGGTCGCGCCGAGGCTGCCAACATCGCGATCGATCTCTCGATCGAGGAGATCGTCGCCGAGATGATCGACGGCGAGCCGGTGTTCATGCTGGCATTCCGCAGCCTCGCCCACCCGGCGCAGGTGCCGGGCCCGGTGCTGCGGGTGCGCGAGGGCGACCGGATCACCATCAACCTCTTCAACAACTCCGCAACGCCGCATCGGCTCGATATTCCCGGCGTGCAGGGCGCGCGCTCCCAGACCGTCGCCCCACAGCGCTCGACCCGGCTTCTGTTCACGGCACCGGTGGCCGGCACCTACCTTTATCTCGACCCGATGAACGAGCCGGTCAACCGGATGCTGGGGTTGCACGGCGTGATGGTGGTCGAGCCAGCCAATGGAGCCACCAGCAACGGCGTGCCGACCCCCTACAGCAGCCGGCTGATCACGCCAGCCATTGCCCGCTTGTTCGAGGAATTCGGTTCCGCCACTGGACGTTTCCCTGGCGATCGCTGGGTCGCGGGCCGCGACCGGGTCTGGGTGTTCCATCAGATCGATCCCCGCTTCCATCGCATGGCCGAGCTCGGACAGAGCATCAACGCCACGCAGATGAAGCGTGAGTTTCTCGCCCGCTACTTCACCATCAACGGCGTCAGTGGCTTCGAGGCTGCGCACGATCCAACCGTGATCCCGACCGGCTTCGTCGGCCAGCCGCTGCTGATCCGCAACGTCAACGCCGGCCTCAACTGGCAATCGCCGCACATCCACGGCAACCACGTGTTCGAGCTCGCAGGAACCGCCGGCAGCCCGGGCGAGGGCCTCGCCACGCCGCAGGAGCCACCGCGCTCGTCCTCGGGCAGCAACCCGCGAGGCAGCGTGCTGCTGCGCCAGAACCTCATCCATCGCGACGTCTGGACCATGGCTCCGCTCGACCGCAAGGACCTCCTGCTGCCCTACGAGCGCCCGCCGGACATCCCCGACCACATCCGATGGCCGCAGGCCTACCCGCCCCAACAGGAGACGGTGCAGACCCTCGCTCCGCTCCGCTACGTGATGCACGACCACACCGAGATCTCGCTCACGGCAGGCGGCGGCAACTACCCGCAGGGGTGCATGGCCCACTGGGAGATTTTCCCGCGCGAGTTGCTGGGCAGCGTCACGATCTAGAGCACATTGAGCGACCTCATCTGGTCGCGGGAGCCTGACATGGTAGCGATCAACTTCGACACGACCGGCGTCACCGGCCCGCGCACCTTCGATACGTTCGGCTGCAAGGTGTTCGAGCTGGTGCGGCCGGACACGCCTGACCGCATCACGCCGACGCAAACCTTCCAGCGCAAGGTTCATTTCAACGCCACCCGCACCATGTGGGATGGCCAGGTGGTGCCGTTCTGGAGCTTCGAGGACCCCAGGGGCGAGCGATCCACCTTCCCGGCGCCGACCCTACGCATGCGCCAAGGCGAGCTCGTGCACTCGACCATCGAGACGCGCAGCGGATCGCACACCATCCACCACCACGGCATCGAGCCGACCACGGTCAACGACGGCGCCGGCCACGTTTCCTTCGAGGTCAACGGCATCTTCACCTATCAGATGCAGCCGGCCGTCGCCGGCACCTTCCTCTATCACTGCCACAAGAACACGGTGCTGCACTTCGAGATGGGGATGTACGGCTTCCTGATCGTCGATCCGCCGGGCGTGGCGACGCCGGCGGGCATTCCCGGCAACAGCCAGCAGGCCTTCGTCGGCGGACCTTGGTATCAGGCCGAGGCCGCCTGGGTGTTCGACGACGTCGACCCGCGCTGGCACGCTTTCGAGCATGATGCGGGCCTTTGCGGCGAGGATGTCGGGCTCAACGATTTCCGCCCGCAATACTTCCTCGTCAACGGCACACCCTACGATACCAAGCGGCGCGGCAATGCACTCAGAGCCAAGGTGCGACGCGGCGAGAAGATCCTCCTTCGGCTGCTCAACGCCTGCTACTCCCAGCTCGTCATCACGGTGCCGCGCGGCCCGCTGGCCGAAGTGATCTCGATCGATGGGCGACCTCTCGGGGCGAGCGGGGCCGGCTTGTCGGGTGGCCTCAACTCGCCGTGGTCGCGTCCCTTCGCGCTACAGGGGGGCCAGCGCTTCGTGCTCAGCTCCGCAGGTCGCTACGACGTGCTGCTCACGATCCCGCCGACCACGCCGGTTGGAACCGTCTATCAGCTGTCCGCCGAGGCGATGCACTTCACCTCGTTCGAGACCCGCAATCGCGGCTCCGACTACGAGGGCCGCATGCACACCGAGATCGAGGTGATCTAGCCATGCTTGCGGCATCGAAATGGAGTCGCGTTCCGGTGCTGGCGGCGCTGATGCTGCTGATCGTCGGTGGATCCGGCGCGCACGCGCAGCTCGCCAATACCGCCGGCCCCAACCCGCAGGTGCTGGGCGACGACGGCGGAACCGGCTACGACCACGGCTACGCGGTGCCCCCACCGCCGCTCGCCTCGCTCGGCGGGTCCTTCGAGCTGACGGACCAGAGCGGCCGCACCGTCACCGAAGCGACGTTTCGCGGCAAATGGATGCTCGTCTATTTCGGCTATGCCGGCTGCGCCGAAGCCTGCCCAATCGCCTTGCAGACCATGGCTGCGACCCTCGACATCCTCGGGGCCGACGCCGAGCAGGTGCAGCCAGCTTTCGTCGATTTCAGCGTCGTCTACGCGCGGATGCACCACAAGCCCGCCGCGCACGCGCCGAAGATCGATCCGGTGTCGTTCGCGACGGCGATCCACCCGCGCCTGCTGCTCCTCACGGGAACGCGACGCGCGGTCTACGGCATCCTGCGCAGCTACAAGGTGCGCCAGGAGCACAGCCCGCTCGCCTATGGCAACAAGGAAGCGGGCATGCGAATCGACCACACCACCCGGATCTATCTGGTCGGCCCCGACGGAAAGATGGCCGGCTACTACTACCATTCGATCGCACCGGGCGACCTCGCCCTCGAACTGCTGCTGAAGCTCCGCTCGTAGCCGGCCGGTGCCCACGCCGTCCCCACGGCGAGGCTCAGACAGGTGCATTTCACAGTGGAAAGGCGCCTGCGCGCGCTGCATTCGATGGGGCTGCGAAATCGAATCGGACTAGGTGTCGAACAACCTGTGCAAGACGGTCGAGTTGCGTATGAACGAGCTGTGCAATCGAGCAGGACGCCCCATTGACCGCATCTGGCGGAGCACTTTCCCCTATGCAAACGGCGAGGCTTGCGCTTCTGGCCGCTTGCCTCTGGCTGGGTGGCTGCGCGCTCGGACTGACGGATGGGCTGCGCTATACGGGCACGAGTGTGACGACGCCGCTTGAAAACATCAAGGGCCGGCTCGCACGAGGGCCAGCCAGCACCGGTGGCCAAATCTACGGCGGACCCGACGAGGTCGCTTCCACAACGGCGCTCTACCCGGGAACCGATGACTATACGAGTGCCGCAACCTGGCGACCGACCATGGAGTCCTCGGGCGATGACGAGATCACGCTCAACCTCGTCGAGGCGAGCATCGCCGACGCCGCCAAGGCGATCCTCGGCGATGCGCTGGGTGCGAGCTACTTGATCGACCCCGCGATCACCGGCACGATCACGATCCAGACGGCCCGGCCACTCCCCGTCGCGACCCTCGTCGTCATTTTCGAGGAGGCTCTGCGGTCAAAGGGGGCAAGCCTGATCGAGGCCGGCGGGTTCTACAAGATCGTGGCGGCAGGCCCCGGGGCATCGGGTGGCGTTCGGGTCTCGACCGACGCCGGCACGATCGGGGGTGCACCCGGCCAGCAGGTCCAGGTCGTTCCCCTCTCCTACATCGCGGCGGCCGAGATGGCCGAGATCCTGCGTCCGATCGCGCCTGCCCAAGGCATTCAGCGCGTCGATACCGAGCGCAACCTGCTGGTGCTGTCGGGCACCAGCTATGATCTCGCCTCGATGCTCGAAGCCGTGCAGGTATTCGATGCCGACTGGATGCGAGGCAAGTCGTTTGGCCTCTTCAAGCTCGAGCATGCCAATCCCGCCGACGTGGCCCGCGAGCTCGAGGCGGTGTTCTCGAGCGGCCAAGGCGGCGCCGGCAAAGGCCTGGTGCGCTTCATCCCCAACCGCAACCTGTCGTCGGTGCTGGTGGTCGCCGCCCGCCGGCAATATCTCGACAAGGCCGCGTCCTGGATCCGCAGGCTCGATGCGCTCGGCAGCACCAATGTCCGCCAGCTCTACATCTACCACATCCAGAACCGGCCGGCGCTCGAGCTGGCCGACATCCTGCAGAAGATCTATGCAGCCGAGAAGCGCTCGACGGGCGGCACCGTGCTTGATGCGAGCGTTGCAGCCGGCACGGGCTTGGGCCAGCAACAGGGCGAGTCCCAGGCCGCAAGCCCAGGGCTGGTGACTGGGACCGCGCTCGGCGGCTCCGCTGCCGCCGGCCAGCCGGCCGCAGCCTCCGATTCCGAGTTCAGCACCTTCACACCCGACGCATCCGAAGCCGTGCCCGAGCCGGCGATCGATAAGTCCGGCGCCGACATCAGCATCGTTGCCGACGAATCGAACAACTCGCTGCTGATCATGGCGCGCCCCACCGACTACCAGAAGGTGCTGTCCATCCTCGAGCACGTCGACACGGTGCCCAATCAGGTGCTGCTGGAGGCGACAATCCTGGAGGTCTCGCTCAACGACGAGCTGAAGTTCGGCCTCAGATGGTTTTTCGAGTCGGGACGCAGCGACTTCCGCTTCTCCGATCTGATCACCGGGGCTGCCGTGCCGCAGTTCCCCGGCTTCTCCTATTTCCTCTCGGCTGCCAACGTGAAGCTCGCCGTCAATGCGCTCGCTGCGATCACAGACGTCAATGTGCTCTCCTCGCCATCGCTGATGGTGCTCGACAACCACAAGGCCACGCTGCAGGTCGGTGACGAGGTGCCGATCGCGACCCAGCAGGCCGTCGGCGTCGTGAGCCCTGGTGCCCCGATCGTCAACTCGATCGGCTTCCGCAACACCGGAATGCTGCTCTCGGTGACGCCGCGCGTCAGCGACAGCGGCCGCGTGGTGCTGGATATCGAGCAGGAGGTGAGCAATGTCGTGGAGACCACGAGCTCAGGCATCGACTCGCCGACCATCCAGCAGCGCAAGGTGCGCACGACCGTCTCCGTGCTCGATGGCGAGAGCTTGACGCTCGGCGGCCTGATCCAGGAGCGCAACACCCTCAACCGCACGCAGGTGCCGATCGTCGGCGACATCCCGATCCTGGGCAACCTCTTCAAGTCGAAGGACGACCGGATCGTGCGCACCGAGCTGCTGATCATCATCACGCCGAAGGTGGTACGCGATGTGCAGCAGGCAAGAGCGGTGACGGAGGAGTTCCGCCAACAGCTCGATCTGTCGCTGCGTCCGGCCCACGAAGGCCCACCCGAGCGGCGGGAGAATCTCTATCGACTGATCGTGCGCTGAGGAGAGTTGAGTTGCGTGACGTGTGTGGGGAGGCTGGCAGCAGGTGGCGCCGGTGCGATGCTGATAGTGGCTTTACCTTGCCGGTGGTGCTGTGGTCGCTGCTGCTGGTTTCGCTGCTCGTAACGGGCTTCCTGGCGACCGCCCACTCCAATCTTCGGATCGCGGCCAATGCCGCCGGCAATGCCGAGGCCGATGCACTGGCCGAAGCAGGTCTCTGGCTCGCGACCTTCGATCTCGTCACGGCGCGCCGCCTGCCCGACCACACCCCGCGCTTTGCCGTGGCCGGTCCGCCCGTGTCCTGCCAGTTTCCCAATGGCGCGATCCTGACGATCGCGATCGAGGACGAGGCCGGCAAGATCGACGTCAACCAGGCAGACGATCGGCTGCTCGTTCGGCTGCTGATCGGTCTTGGCAGCTCGCGCGCGGACGCAAGTCGCATGGCCGACCGCATCATCGACTACCGCGACGCCGACGGGCTGCGCCGCCTGAATGGGGCCGAAGCCGACGAGTATCGCAAGGCGGGACGGCCGGATGGTCCTGCCAATGCGCCGCTCGTTGCGATCACAGAGCTCGGGCAGGTGCTCGGCATTTCAGAGCCGATGCTCGATCGCTTGTATCCCTTGGTGACGGTCGATTCGGCCAGCCCCGGCATCGATCCGGCCGTGGCGCCGCCAGCACTGCAAGACGCGCTGTCGCTCACGCCTTCTGCCGCCTTGCTCGGTGCGAGTCGCGCTGATGCAGCGGGGACCCTGCCGGAATTGCCACTGGTGCGCTCGAGGGGAGACGTGCTCACGATCTGGTCGGCTCTCCTGCTGCCAGACGGCTCGCGGGCCGAGCTGGCGGCAGTGGTCGCATTGTCGGCTCAACGCAACCGATCCTACGTGGTGAGGCGCTGGCTGCGCCACCCCGACCGCTCACAGGATTTCGGCCAGGATGTGCGTGGCGCCCGACCAGTGCGAAGCATCGGCGGCTGCTGAAAATCATGCCGGCGCCGACCGGGGCGGCAAGTGCCGCTCGCGGCTCTCCAATGCGATCGGCCAGCCGCATCGGTCAAGAGCCCGGCTACGCTCATTCCCGCGCCTGGCGGTAGTCCAGCATCGGAGAAAGGTCATGGCGAAGTCCATCGATGCCTGGGTCAAACGGAGACAGTCTCGCGCCTCCCCAATCGCGGGAGGAACATCACGTTTGGCGGGGCCGAGCGAGGTCATTCCCGCGCATTCGGGTTCTTCGAACACCGACTGCACATAATTTCGATTAACAAAGGCCGCAGAAATGGGCACTCTGGGGGCGCAAATGCGGGCTTCGGAACGCATTTGGGCCTCTGCACCAGCTCGGGGCGGGGGCGTCGGTGGGTGTTTCGTAGGAATTGGGAGGAATGTATGCCTAAAGCAGACAAGCTCGGTTGGATGAAAAAGGCTGCCGCGACCGGCAAGATGAGCCGGCGCGACTTCGTGCAGCTCTCGATTGCCGCAGGTCTGACCGCGGGCATGGCGCAGGCCATGTTCTCGACGGCCGTGCGCGCAATGCCCAAGAAGGGCGGGCACTTCGTCAACACACTGACCGGTGGCGGTACGGCCGACACGCTCGATCCGGCTCGTATTCCAGACTCTTATCTGATCAACGTCTCGATGGGCCAGCTCCGGAACGCGCTCACCGAGATCGCCCCCGACGGCAGCCTGCGCGGCGAGCTTGCCGAAAGCTGGGAGCCGGTCGAAGGTGGCAAGAGCTGGCGCTTCAAGATCCGCAACGGCGTCACCTTCCACAAGGGCAAGACGCTCGATGCCAATGACGTGGTGGCCTCGATCAACCATCACCGCGGCGAGGGCAACTCGTCTGCCGCCAACAGCCTCGTCAAGCAGGTCAAGGACGTGAAGGCCGACGGCAAGGACACCGTCGTGTTCGACCTCGAGGGCCCCAACGCCGACTGGCCCTTCATCCTGTCCGACTACCATATCCTCATCTGCCCGGCGAAGGCCGACGGCAAGATGGATTGGGAAGGTGGCGACGGCACGGGCGGCTACGTCCTGAAGCGCTTCGAGCCCGGCGTCACGACCGAGGTCACGCGCAATCCGAACTACTGGAAGGAGAACGCGGCCTGGTTCGAGTCGGTCGAGAACCTCTTCATCCCGGATGCCGGCGCACGTACCAACGCCATCATCACCGGTGCCGGCCACTCCATGTCGAACCTCGACCTGAAGACGCTGGCACTCCTGCAGCAGAATCCGGACGTGCAGATCCTGCCCATCACCGGCAACAAGCATGCCGTGCTGCCGATGCAGTGCGACGTAGCGCCGTTCAACAACGTCGACGTCCGGCTGGCGCTCAAGTACCTCGTCAAGCGCGACGAGTTCGTGGCGAAGATCCTGCTCGGCCAGGGCGCGATCGGCAACGACACGCCGATCGGTCCGGCCAACATCTATCGCGCCACGCCTGAGGAGCTTCCGCAGCGCCAGTACGATCCCGAGAAGGCGAAGTTCCACCTGAAGAAGGCCGGCTTCGAGACCCTCAAGGTGCCGCACCACACGGCCGACACCGCCTTCGAGGGCGCGATCGACGCAGCGACGCTGATGGTCGAGTCGGCCAAGGCAGGCGGCGTCGAGATCGAGCTCGTGCGCGAGGCCGACGACAGCTATTGGGATGTCGTCTGGCTGAAGAAGCCGTGGATCGGCGGCTACTGGGGCGGTCGCCCGACCGAGGACTGGATCTTCACGCAGATCTACTCGAAGGGCGCGGCCTGGAACGAATCACGCTGGGACAACACTCGCTTCAACGAGCTGCTGATCCAGGCGCGGAGCGAACTCGACACGACCAAGCGCCGCAACATGTACGTCGAGATGCAGCGCCTCGTGCACGACGACGGCGGCGTCATCGTCCCGATGTTCATGGCCTACACGCATGCCGTTTCGAAGAAGATCGGCATCCCCGAGAAGGTCGCGAACAACTGGGAGCTCGACGGCCACCGCAACGCGGAGCGCTGGTGGTTCGCCTGATCGGCGCTGATCGTTGCTGAGTGAGAACGAGGACAGGCCGCCAGCGTGCGGCCTGTCGCCTTTGGGGAGCGAGGCCGCAAACGGGGTGGTGCCTACCTCGAGAACCGCTCGGCCAGCTCGGGCAACCACGACCACGCGGCGGCTGCGGCGTCATTCGTGATCAAATAGACCTTCCGGGTGAAGACGGGTGCATCGGCGACCCGCGTCAAGCTGCCCGCGGCCAGCTGCGGCTCCGCCAGCCGCTGCGGGAGATAGGCCGACCCGCCGTGCTCGAGCAGGTGATCGAGCGCCCACACCGCGGAGCCGAAGCTCACCTTGGCGGTGTCGGCATCCGCATAGGCAGCGGCGTGGCGGCGCGCGAACCCCTCGCCGGCCTCGACGAAGACATAGAGGGGATCGAACCGCATCGGGCTTCCCGGCCGCGTGGTGTAGAGAGCCAGCTGGTCTGGGAGCAGCTCGTGGATGGTCTGCTGCTCGTGCGTTTCCGGCTTGTAGGTGAGCGCGGCGTCGACCAGACCAGTGCCGAGCCAGCGGTCGAGCTCGACCTGCTCGCCCGGCCACACTGAAAGCGCGGTCGTGGGATGGCTGCGATAGATCTCGTTGAAGATCTCGCGCCCGAGCCCCGGCCAGAGATCCATCTGGCATCCCACGTTCAAGACCACCGAGATGCTGTCAGGCAGCGAGGTCTCCTGGCGTGCCTGGCGCCAAAGCCCGGTCATTGCCTCGGCATAGCGCTTGAACTTGAAGCCGGCCGCTGTCAGCTCGACACCGGACTTCTGGCGAAGAAGCAATTTCTGGCCGAGATCGCTTTCCAGGCCCTTCAGCCGCGCGGTTACCGTCGATTGCGTGACATTGAGCCGCTTCGAGGCGCGAACGAGGCTGCCCGACTCTACAATCGCGAGAAATGTCTCGAGTGCCGCAAGATACATGAGAGCTGCCTCCGCGAATTCGATGAACGCGAAGCTTTACTGCATAATCTTTCGATTCACAAATGCTTGCGATTTGGTCATGGTGCCTGCCGACGCCAGCGCGTCCGGGCCAGCACCACACCCGAGCATGGGCCGAGCCGAATGGGGGATCGCGATTGCGGGCCCGCCAGTCCGAGGCTGAAAGGAGCATCGATGGACGACGTCCAGACCTACCGTATGCTGATCGACGGCGACTGGGTCGAGGCATCGGACGGGCGTACCTTCGACAGCATCAATCCGGCAACAGGCAAGGTCTGGGCAAGGGTTGCGGAAGCGACGGCCGAGGATGTCGATCGGGCAGTGCGGGCGGCGCACCGGGCATTCAGCGTGGGTCCCTGGGCCAGCATGTCCGCAACCGAGCGCGGCCGCAGGTTGCGCAGGCTCGCCGATCTGCTCGCGGAGCGGTCGGAGGATCTCGGGCGGATCGAATCGATCGACACGGGCAAGCTGCTGAAGGAGACACGCTGGCAGGCGCGATACATCGCAGATTTTTTCCATTTCTATGCGGGCTGTGCCGACAAGCTCAACGGCGAGACATTGCCGATCGACAAGCCGGATCTGTTCGTGTTCACCAGGCGCGAGCCGCTCGGCGTCGTTGCAGCGATCGTGCCCTGGAACTCGCAGCTCTTCCTCAGCGCCGTGAAGATCGGCCCCGCCCTGGCCGCCGGCAACACCATTGTCCTCAAGGCGTCCGAGCACGCTTCGGCCGCGCTGCTGGACTTCGGCCGCCTGATCGAGGGTGCCGGCATTCCGCCGGGCGTCGTCAACATCGTGACCGGGCATGGCGATCCGTGCGGCAAGGCTCTCACCACGCACAAGCTGGTCGCACGCATATCCTTCACCGGCGGGCCGATCGCCGCGAGCCACATCGTCCACAACTCGGCCAGCAATTTTGCCGAGGTGTCGCTGGAGCTCGGCGGGAAATCACCCTTCATCGTGTTCGATGATGTCGATATCGATGGCGCGGTGAATGGAGCGATCTCGGCGATCTTCGGGGCGACGGGGCAGAGCTGCGTCGCGGGCTCGCGGCTCTATCTGCACGAGCGGATCGCGGATGCGTTCCTCGAGCGGATGATCGCGGCGGCCGGCAGCATCCAGCTGGGCGACCCGCTGGCGGACGAGACCCAGATGGGTCCGCTCTGCACGCAGGGCCAGCTGCGCACCATCGAGCGCGAGGTCGCCCATGCCCGCAGCGAAGGCGCCGTGGTCTTGTGCGGCGGGCGGCGGCCTCAGGGGCTCGAAGGCCTCTACTATGAGCCGACCATCATCGCCTGTCCGCGCCAGGATCTGCGGATCGTCGACACGGAGCTGTTCGGCCCGGTGCTGAGCGTGCTGCGCTTCAAGGACGAGGCCGAGGCGATCAAACTGGCCAACGATACCACGCACGGTTTGGCGGCCGGGATTTTCACGCGCGACAGCGCCCGTTCGCTCAGGGTCGCCAATGCAGTCAAGGCCGGGATCGTCTGGGTCAACACCTATCGCGCGGTCTCCCCGATCGCGGAATTTGGTGGGATGAAAGGCTCGGGCTATGGTCGGGAAAGCGGGTTCCAGGCGATGTACGACTACACGCGGCCCAAGACCGTGTGGATGAACACGTCGAGCGAGCCACTCGGCAGCCAATTCGTGGCCCGGTGATCGCCGGCGAGCAGCCAAACAGTGAAGGGGTGGATGAACGCATGAAATTCCAGCTCGCAATCAATCTGGAGCGCCTGGACAACCGCATCGAGATGCCGGAGGTCGCGCGCCACACGCTCGAATTGGTCCAGATGGCCGATCGTGGCGGCTTCAACATCGTCTGGTCGGCGGAGCACCATGCGCTCGAGATGACGATCGCTCCCAACCCGTTCCAGATCCTCACCTGGTGGGCCTCCCACACCGACAGGATCCGGCTGGGCACGGCCGTTGCGGTCGCCCCCTATTGGCATCCGATCCGGCTAGCCGGCGAGGCCGCTTTCACCGATCTCATCAGCGGCGGACGGCTCGAGTTCGGGATCGGCTCCGGCGCCTATCAGCGCGAGTTCGACCGCATGCACCCGGGACTCAAGCAAACCGATGCCTGGCGCTACATGCACGAGATGCTGCCGGCACTGAAGGCGCTGTGGGCGGGCGACTACGAGCACAAGGGCGAGCTCTGGTCGTTCCCGACCTCGACCTCGGTTCCCAAGCCCCTGCAGCAGCCCCATCCCCCGATCTGGGTCGCCGCGCGTGCGCCCATCACCTACGACTACGCCGTCGAGCACGGCTGCCACATCATGTGCTGGCCGCTCACGCGGCCGTTCAGCGAGGCCGAGCTCTACAAGTCGCGCCTCGAGCAGGCGATGGCGAAGTTCCCTGGACACGCGAGGCCCATCCTCGCCCTGATGCGACACACGGCGCTCTACGACCGCAAGGCCGACTGGGAGGTGCCGGTGCGCGCGGTGCAGCGGGTGCTCGGCCAGTTCGAGAACCTGTTCAAGAATCTGGGCGACGTCGAGAACGGCTTCCCCCGCGAGATCCCGCTCGCGGAATTGTCCAATCGCACCGAGTACGATGCCAAAATGCTCAGCGAGAACCTGATGTTCGGCACCCCCGATGAGGTGATCGCGAAGCTGAAGCGCTACCAGGCGCTCGGCGTCGACGAGTTCATCTACTACGCCAGCCTGGGGCTGGGCCTGAAGGAGCAGAAGCGCTCGCTCGAGCTGTTCTGCCAGCATGTCATCCCAGCCTTCAAGTGAGGCCAACCATGGCTCGCAGCATGACGTTGCGCGCGAGAACGCCGGGCGGAACGGACTACGAGCTGAGCGGGCCGACGAGCGCGCCACTGGTCGTGCTGATCCACGGCCTCGGCCTCAACCGGGGGATCTGGCGGGACTGTCAGCCCGTGCTCGCCGAGCGGTTCCGCGTCCTCGGCTACGATCTCTGGTTCCACGGCGACAGCGCGCCAGGGCCCGCGGCGCCGACACTGGCGCTCTTCGCCGAGCAACTGGCCGAGCTGCTCGATCACACCGGCCATCGCCAGGGCGCCCTCGTGGGCTTCTCGCTCGGCGGCATGATCAACCGGCGGATGGCGATCGATTACCCGGAACGCGTGAGCGCGCTTGCGGTCCTCAACTCGCCGCACGAGCGCTCGCCCGAGCAGCAGAGAAACGTCGAGGTGCGGGCCGCCGAAAGCGCGGCCGGTGGGCCGGGCGCCAATCTCGACCAGACCATCGAGCGCTGGTTCACGCCGGGCTTCCGGGCGGCGCATCCGGAGCCGATCGATCGCGTGCGTCGATGGGTGCTGGCAAACGAGCCCAAGACCTATGCCCTTTGCCGCATGGTGCTCGCCAAGGGTGTGATCGAGCTGATCAGGCCGATGCCCCCGATCGGCAAGCCCGCGCTGGTCATGACCTGCGAGCACGACAGCGGCAGCACGCCGGCCATGTCGCACGTGATCGCCGCCGAGATCGCGGGCAGCCAGACGGTGATCATTCCGAGGCTGCAGCACATGGGGCTGGTGGAGGAGCCGGCGCTCTTCCTGGAACCGATCGAGCGGTTCCTCGACAAGACGCTTTGCTAGTAGAGGGAAACAAGCAATGACGAGGCTTTCCGGCGGCCAGGCCGCGATCGAAGCTCTGCGCGTGGAGAAGACCGCTCACGTGTTCGGCCTGATCGGCTCGGCGACCATGGAGATGTTCGACGCACTTTACGACGCCAGCGATATCCGCTTCATCGGCGTCCACGACGAGCGCACCGGCACCCATATGGCGGATGGCTATGCGCGGGCATCGGGCCTGCCTGGGGTGATCCTTGCCGGCCAGAACGGGCCCGGGGCGACCAACCTCGTCACGGGCCTTGCCCAGGCGGCCGCGGCCTACTCGCCCGTCGTCTCGATCGCCGGAGCGCTCGCCTCGGCGCATCTCTACCGGGATGCCTTCCAGGAGGTCGATCAGCAGGCCCTCTTCCGGCCAGTCACGAAGAAGACCTGGACCGTGACCTCGGCCGACCGGATCCCCGAGATGTTCCGCGAGGCGTTCCGCGTGGCGATGGCGCCCCGCCGGGGACCCGTGCAGCTCAACCTGCCGCGCGACGTGCTGTCTGCAATGGCAGACTTCCCGGACCTGCAACAGCCCGAGCATTATCGCCCGGTGGCTTTGCCTGCGGGCCCGACGGATGCAATCGGCGACGCAGCCGGCTTGCTGTCGAGCGCGAAGCGCCCGGTGATCATTGCCGGTGGCGGCATCAAGAGCGCCGGCAGCCACGCCGCAGCCACGGCGCTGGCCGAAGCGCTCAACGCACCGATCGTCACCTCGCCCGGGCATGGCGACGCGATCCCCGCCGGCCATCCCCTCTATGCCGGCCAGATGGGCCCGCGCGGCAACCCGGTGGCCTCGCGCCTCGTCAAGGAGGCCGACGTCATTCTCGCGCTCGGCACGCGGCTCGGTTTCAACTCGACGTTCTACTCCTACGACAACATCAACAAGGACGCCCGGATCATCCAGGTGGAGATCGAGCCGACGGCGATCGGGCGCTTCTTTCCTGTCGCCGTCGGCATCTGGGCGGATGCGCCGACGGTCGCCCGCCAGCTGCGGGACGCGCTCGGGAGCCTGCAGGCGAACCGCGAGGTCGGGGCTTGGACCGCCGCCTTCAAGGCGGAGCGCAAGACCTATCTCGCCAAGCGCGACGCCGAGGCTCAGACCGGCCATCCGATCCAGCCCTCCGGCCTCTTCAAGGAGTTGCGGCGGGTGCTGCCGAGGAATGCCTGCCTCACGCTCGATGCCGGCACGCTCTGCCTGCAGGCGACCGACGCCTTCGAGCACTTCGAGCCGCCCTGCCTGTTCTCGCCGCTCGACTTCGGCCTCGTCGGTTTCTCGTTTGCCTGCGGGCTCGGGGTCAAGCTCGCCCGGCCCGACCGCCCGGTGGTCAGCCTCATGGGCGACGGCGGCTTCGGCATGACCGTCTCCGAGCTCTCGACCGCCGTCGACCACGGGATCAATACCGTGACGGTCGTCATGAACAACAAGTGCTGGGGCGCGGAGAAGGCCTATCAGCGCGACTTCTTCCAGGGCCGCTACATCGGCGCCGACGTCTCGAGCCCACCCTTCGATCAACTCGCGCGGCTGTATGGAGCCAAAGGCTATCGAGTGGAGGGCCTGAGCGAGCTGGGGGCCGCGGTCGAAGCCGCCCTCGACTGCGGCAAGCCCGCCGTCGTCGACGTGGTGGTCGATCCCAACGCCCTCTACAGCTTCCGCCGGGACAGCTTCAAGCACCGGGGAGGGTGATGTGACGACCGATGCGACCAAGGCCTATCCGGCGACCGAGGAGCATCTCGCCAAGGGCGACTGGAATCCGCTGTGGGACAAGTTCCGCGCGCTCGACCCCGAGTTCCTCGAGGCCTATCTCGCCTTCCGCTCCGTGCCGCAGAAGAACGGGCCGCTGCCGCAGAAGTACAAGGAGTTGATCCTGATCGCGATCAACGCCGCGACCACCCACCTCTACGGACCGGGCGTCCGGCGCCACATCCAGAACGCGCTGAAGGCGGGAGCGACCCAGGCGGAGATTTTGGAGACGATCCAGCTCACCACGGTGATGGGCATTCACTCGTGCAACCTCGCGATCCCGATCCTGCTGGAGGAGATCTCGAAGCTCGAGCCATGAGCCCGGCGATAGCATGAGCCCCTCGCTAGTTGCGGCGAGCACCCGGATTGACACGCTCCATCCCAAAGCCGTCCTGCCTGCGCGAGAATGCCGGCACGAATTTCTTGAGCCGCCCATCGGACAGAAACTGCGCCAGCGACCCCCGGTAGAGGAAATCCGATGCTGGATGGCGACCGCCCCAGTCGAGGTAGCGGTTGGCCATTCGGGCGTTGCGGCTCCACTTTTGACGATCCGGCGGCGATCCCGGTGCTGCCTCAAAGCCTGTCCAGTTCCTTCAGCCGCGCGGCCAGATCATGGTTCGAGAGGTGCTGGAGATCCTTGCCGACTTCCGAGCTGACGACCGCGGCGAGCTTGGCACTGAACGAATGGCGCAACCGGCCGAGCGTGGCGGGCGCAGCGACGACTATGATCCGGTCGAACTCGTTCCGCTGCAGTCGCTCGTCGAGTGCGGTCGCGATCCTCGTGGCGAAGCGGCGCTCGAACAGTTCGACGGGATCGGTGTGCGGCTCGATCGCATGCCGGGCGCTGCCGAACGATTCC
>JANNSW010000325.1:0-3423 GCA_031403055.1 Hyphomicrobiaceae bacterium
GCTGCAGGTGGTCTGGATCCAGCGCGGCCTGAGTGCCCGGCTCCACTTGGCGCGGAACGCGCGCTCGCAGGCATGGAACGCCTCCGACTTCACCCCCTTGCTCAGATGCTGCAGGTGGAAGTCGATCACGTAGCTCGACCAGCCGAGCGTATCGGCGGCAAGGCAGATGTCGGCCCCGTAGAAATGAAAGCCCTCCAGATCGGCCGAGAAGGCGAGGCGCGCCACGCGGCGCACCACGATGAAGTTCTCATCGAGGCTCACGACCCGCTCGGGGAGCGTCCCCACATGCCGGTCGGTGCCGTGCCCATCGGTGATCCTGAGCGCGAGGCGGCCCACACCCGCTCCCCCCGCATTGCCGGCCAGCGCCCAGGCCGGATCGTACCGTTGCAATTCGCCGAGCCGTGCCTCGAGCTGGGCCCGCCCGTCCCGGATCAGCCGCACGTCCTGGTGGCACAGGATCACGAGATCGCCGCGCGCTTCCTCCAGCAACCGGTTGAGACCGCGAGTGGCGCAAAGGCCGTTGCCAGCGGAGTTGTCGAGATAGAGATACTCGCAATCCAGGCCTGCAAAGCCTCCCGCACGCAGCGTGGCGGTCATGGCGTCATATTGATGCCAATCGGTGACGAGGGTCGCGATCGTGAAGCAGAGCGGCGACGGCGGCGCTACAGCGGCGATCGCACGGGGCGCATCGTTCATGGGGCGAGGCTTCGCTGGTCTTGCCTCAGGACAGCACGCGCGCCGGACGCGAGCCGGGCTGTCGCGGGTCGGCCCGTGCTCAATCCGCTTACCGCATAGGCACCGAGCCAGCCATGCCGGTTGCTCCAGATCTCGCGCCAGGCGCTCGCACGCAGCGCGAAGTCGATCCGGTTGCCCGGCAGCGCCGCGATCGAGAGCGTCAGATAGCGCGTGAGCGGCCACAGCGTCAGCAGCCCGAGCCCGACCGGACGCAACAGCGGATGCCAATGGCGCCGGATCAGCTCGGCCTTGGCAGCGAGCAGCTTCACCATTTTGGCCGTCCCGCTCGCTTCGGACGCGCCGCCATAGTGGACGATGCGCGCGTCTGGCGTGAACAGCGGACGGCCTCCGAGCTCACGAGCCCTGAGGCAGAGATCGGCCTCCTCGCCATACATGAAGAACGCGGGGTCGAACCCGCCGAGCCCCTGCCAGAGGTCGTGACGGATCAGCAGGAAGCAGCCCGAGACGATATCGACCTCGCTCACGCGATCCCGCCGCCAGCCGCCATAGGCCTCGGCGTTGAAGAGGCCGCTGGCGGGAAACAGCCCTGTCAACCCGACCGTGCGGCAGAACGTGTTCCACAGCGTCGCGCGCTGCCAGCAGCAGCTCGGATTGAGGCGGCCGTCGGGAAACAGCGTCCGTCCTCCCCAGATGCCGGCGGCGGGCTGCTCGTCGGCAAAGGCGAGCAGGCGCTCGATACCCCGATCAATCACGACCGTATCCGGGTTGAGCAGCAGCAGGAATTCGCCGCAGGCCTGCTCGGCGGCTAGGTTGTTGGCGCGGGCAAAGCCGATGTTCTCGGCCAGAGCGATCAGCTGGATCGGGCCGAGGCATGCGCGGATCGCTTCCGCCGAGCCGTCGGTCGAGGCATTGTCGACGACAATGATCTCGTAGGACGTCCCTCGCATCTCGGCAATTGCCGAGCGCAGGGCCTCGAGTGTCAGCTCGCGGGTATTGTAGCTGACGACGAGGATCGACAAGCGCACCGCGTAGCGCGCGGGCGCCAGTCCATCGAATTCCCCGTCAATGCTCGCCGCCACCATTGTCATCCGGCCCCCAGCCATTTCCAGGAGCGACGCTAGGTCGCGAATCGTAAAGCGCTGGTTAATAGCTGGCGCGGCCGCATGCTTGCACAAGGCGCCTGGCGGGTTGACAAGCGGCCGCGGTCCGCACTCTGTGACAGTCGCAGCCGCGCCCCATGGAGCATGACGCATGACCGGATCAGCCCTCGCCAAGGACTTCGCCGTGCAGGATCGTGCCGCCTGGCGCGCGCTTGCCGGCAAAGCCTTGAAGGGAGCCGACTTCGAGCAGGCGCTCGTTTCCAAGACGCTCGATGGTATCCGGATCGAGCCGCTCTATGGCGCGAGCGAGGCGCCGAGCCAGGCCTTTCCAGCCGCTTTGGTGCCCCGCCTCGATGGCCAGCCGCCCTGGCGGATCGTGACGGCTTGCCTCGGCGACGACCCAGCAGCCGCCAACCGCGATTTTCTTGCCGATCTCGCCGGCGGCGCGAGTGCAATCGAGCTGCGGCTGGCCGCTCCAGGATTGGCCGGTCTGCCTGCGCGCCACGACGCGATCAGGACAGCATTGGCGGGCGTGCATCTGGAGATGGTGCCAGTCTCCTTGAGCGCAGGCGACCAGTATCTGGGTGCGCTTCAGTCGCTGCACGCCCTCTGGGACGAGCAGGGTATCGAGGGCGCGCGCAGGCTCGGTGCGCTCAATGCCGATCCGCTGGGGACACTCGCCCGCACCGGCGCGCTCGAAGCCGAGCTCTGGGGCGCCATCGATGTGATGGGGCACGTCGCGGCGCAGAATCTCGGCCTGTCGCCCAACGTGACGCTGCTGCTCGCCGATGGGCGGCCCTACCACGATGCGGGGGCAAGCGAGGCCGAGGAGCTGGCGGCAACGATCGCGACGCTGGTCGAATACCTGCGTGCGCTCGAGCGCGAGGGCGTGTCCCCCGCGGATGGCCTGCCCAAGATCGCGGTCGCGCTGGCGAGCGACTGTGATTTCTTCCTGTCGATCGCCAAGCTGCGGGCCTTGCGCCGGCTCATCGGCCGCCTCGCCCGCGCGTGCGGCGCCGGGCCCGCGGCCGCCCAGGTCAGGCTGCACGTGGAGACCTCGCGGCGGATGCTCTCGACCCTCGATCCCCACGTCAATCTGCTGCGGGCGACGGTCGCGACCGCTGCCGCCGCGCTCGCCGGCGCCCAGTCGATCCACGTGCTCCCCTTCACCGCGGCGCTCGGCGTGCCCGGACCGGACGCGCGCAGGATCGCGCGCAACACGCAGATCGTGCTGATGGAGGAATCCTCCCTCGGCCGCGTCGCCGATCCGGCCGGCGGCAGCTACACCCTCGATCGGATCGGCGCCGAGCTCGCTGCCAAAGCCTGGGCCATCTTCCAGGAGATCGAGCGCATGGGCGGCATGGCGGACGCCCTGGTTTCAGGCGCCGTCGGCGAGCGGATCGCCCGGACGGCGGATGCTCGCAGCAAGCTCGTTGCCACCCTCGAGCTGCCGCTGACCGGTGTGTCCGCATTTCCCGATCGGGATGCAACGGCCTCCAGCGTTTTGCCGCACCCCCGGCCGGCTCCGATCGAGCGGGCGGCGACCCGGATGCCGGCTCTGCCTTTGCGCCGGCCGGCCGAGCCGTTCGAAGTTTTGCGCGCGCGCGCCGCGGCGATCGCGAGGCAC
>JANNSW010000326.1:0-4172 GCA_031403055.1 Hyphomicrobiaceae bacterium
GAACTGCCATTTCGCGGGCGCGACGCCACCCGCGGCCTGCAACTGCTCGAAATTCGTAAGCCGCACGCCGCGGGGACCCGGATCCACGCGCCACAGGCCCCAGGATTCGGCTCCCGTCCCCGAGGTCGCGCCCGGATCGGCGAGCGCCGCGATGAACTGGGTCGGAATGCGCGTGAAGGTCGTCTCGGCGGCGACCTGCGACCCGAGCGGCAGCATGAGCAGGATCATCGCCAGGAATGCGCGGCTCATCAGTCGTTGCGTCTTGCGTGCGGGCGCCAAGGCCGTGCTCCTGTCCTCTGGAAGACAATCGATAATTGTAGCGCTCCTCATAGCCGGAACCGGCCGCAGCTGCAATGCTCGGTACCCGTCGCGTCAGGCGCCTCCTCAGCCCTGCCCGCTCTCCTCCGGCCTGTCGTCGCCCTCGACCGCCGTTGCCCCATCCTCGCTCGCCACCACCGGCGCCGCGGCAACCTCCGCCGGCTTCACCACCTTGGGGCCACCGGCCGAGACCGCGACCATCGCCGCCCGCAGCACCCGGTCGCCGATCATGTAGCCGTCCTGGAACACCTGCACGATCGAGCCCGACGGCACCGTCGCGTCGGGCACCTGGACGACGGCCTGATGACGGTTGGGATCGACGCGCTCGCCAATCGGGCTGAAGCGCATGACGCCGTGGCGCTCGAGGCTCGCCAGCAGATCCCGCTCGAGCAATTGCACGCCTTCGAGGAAGCTCTTCAGCGCCGGATCCTTGTCGGCGGCGTCGGGCGGCACGTGCTCGATCGCGCGCTTGATGCTGTCGCCCAGGCCGAGCACGTCGCGGGCGAAGTCGGAGACCGCGTACTTCTTGATGTCGGCCTTCTCGCGCTCGGTGCGCTTGCGCAGGTTCTCGAGCTCGGCGGCCGTGCGCAGCAAGCGGTCGCGATAGCCGTCGCGCTCGGCGGCGACGGCCGCGAGCATTTCCTCAGCGCTCGGGAGGCCGCCGACGAGGCCGGCGAGATCGGCCTCGGTCAACGCTGCCACCGTCTCGGAGGCAGGGGCCGCCGGTTGCGGGGCGGCGCCTTCCGGCGCTTCGGGCTTGATGTCGTTCTGGGGATTGGTCATCGGTTCCATCTTCCTGACGCTAGTGTTCTGACTCATTCATTCGGTACCCCAAATGAATGGCCAGCCCACCAGCCACCACTTTGTTTGTGTTCCCTCTTTCCATTCATTGATCCAGCTTCGCCGGAATCGAATGAATGGGAGGGAACACTCGAGCGCCCTGGCCGGCCGGACGTTTCGGCCGAGCGCGACGATTCGGGCGGATTGTCGTGTTGCAGCGCAAAAAATCAAGTGACGATGCGCCCGACGAGCTTGGCGGTGAAATCGACCATGGGAATGATACGCGCATAGTTGAGGCGGGTCGGCCCGATCACGCCGAGCATGCCGACGATCTTGTTGTCGCTATCCTTGAAGGGGGCGACGATGAGGGAGGAGCCCGACAGCGAAAAGAGGCGGTTCTCCGAGCCGATGAAGATGCGGACGCCATCCGCATGCTCGGCCGCGTTCAAGAGCTGGATCAGCTCGCGTTTGGTCTCCAGGTCCTCGAACAGCTTCCTGATGCGCTCCAGATCGGCGATCGCCGTCACGTCGGCCAACAGCTTCGACTGGCCGCGCACGATCAGGCTCTGGCGCTCGCCCCCGCCCGACCAGGTGGCAAGGCCCGCCTCGATCACCTTCTCCGCCAGCTCGTCGAGCTCGGTCTTGCGCCGCGAGAGGTCCTTCTCGACCCGGGCCTTGGCCTCATCGAGCGTCGCGCCGCGGATCTGGGCATTCAAATAGTTGGAGCACTCGGCGAGCGTGGAAGCCGGCAACCCCTTGGGGATGTCGATGACGCGGTTCTCGACCCGGCCGTCGTCGCCCACCAGCACCACCAGCGCTTTCGTCGGCTCCAGCCGCACGAACTCCACGTGCTTCAGGCGCGCGGTCTGCTGCTCGGCCAGCACGATGCCGGCGCAATGGCTGAGCCCGGAGATCATCTCGCTGGCTTCAGCCAGCACGTCCGCCATCGAGCCCGGCCGGCGTTTGCCCGCGATCTGGCTCTCGATCTGCCGGCGCTCCTCGTCGGACAGGTCGCCGACCTCGAGCAGGCCGTCGACGAACAGCCTGAGCCCGGAGTCGGTCGGCAAGCGCCCGGCCGAGGTGTGCGGCGCGAAGATCAGCCCCAGCGCCTCCAGGTCCGACATGACGTTCCTGACCGAAGCCGGCGACAGCGTCATCGGCAGATGGCGCGACAGGTTGCGCGAGCCGACGGGCTCGCCGGTCTGCAGATAGGTCTCGACGATGTGCCGGAAAATCTCCCGCGACCGGGAGTTGAGATCCTTCAACTCCGATTTCGGCTCGATTGCACTCTCCTTGGGCTCGGGCGCCAGGCCCCTGCGGCGGTGATTCAACATGGCGGATGGAATCTAGGTACATTGAGCCGCGACGTCAAATCTCACGGCAAACGGCTGTCGAGAGCACATGATATGTCCGGATTGGGTAGCACACGATCTTTCCGGCAGTCCCTACACCGCCCGAGGAGGGGGTGTTGGATGAAGCGGACGGAGGTGATGCAGGACCGGAGAATGAGGAAGTTCAGGGATGTGTTGAGTTGCTGGGAGCGGCGTGAGCTGTCCCAGCTGGAGGCGGGGGAGATGCTGGGGATGTCGGAGCGGCAGTTCCGCCGCTACCGGGACCGCTACGGGGAGGAAGGAGAGGCGGGGCTCTATGACCGGCGGCTTGGGCGGGCATCGGCGCGGCGGGTTCCGGTCGACGAGCTGGAGGGGATGCTGAGGCTCTATCGTGACGAGTATTCAGGGTGGAATATCAGGCACTTCCACGATCATCTTCAGGCTCGGTGCACCTGCCGAGCTTGGCGGACAAGATTGAGGGCGTCGATTGTTCCACTATGGGTGCCTTGCCGCTGAATGTTGAGCGTCTCAGGGTGGGGCATGAGCCGAAGGCGAATGCGATGGCATCGGATGTTGCCGGCGCCCGCACTTCCGGTTACGAGCAGGGCTGCCATCGGGCGGGCAAGGCTAGGCCGACGAGATGGGCCAATAGCGTCACGGGCGTTGCTGCAGACGTTCGGGTCGGAATTCGGCAGCTTGCCTCCTGGATAGGAGACGGTCATGAGCATCGGCGAATGGCTGCCATCATCAGGTCGACGGCGGGATGTTCTGGTTGCAATGGAATAGATTTGAAGGATCATACCGGTCCTTGAGTTGTTGCAGCCTCGCGAAATTAATGCCGTACGACTGCTTAACGCGAGCGACGGCCTCGTCGTCACCCATGTAGTTACTGTAGGCGCCGTGACCGGCATGCGGCCGCAACCTCTCGTAAGTCTCCCGCGCCCAGGCGATGTTACCCTCCGAGACCGCCTTGTCCCGCCACTGCGCGATGATCAGGATGCTGTAGCCCGCGCGGCGATGCGGGAACGAGGTTGCGTCTGGTGCCCGCCGCACTGCCGCACCATGGAAATGCTCTACGATCAACTTGCACATCGAAGAGGGACAATGCGCGAATTGGTCCTCTAGGATCGCCATCACCTCGTCGCTGAGCCGATCGACAAAGCAGGATTTCCAGTAGTTCAGGGCCAGCTTCGGGAAGCCCGCGTCCAGCATCTGGTTCAGGCCGGTATACGACAGGGGACCGATCTGATCGACGATCGGCGTCCCAAAAGCCTTGATCGGCGCGAGCGCTGCCACCGGTTCCGCCCCTGTCCCGCAATGGCAACTCAGCAACGCGGCCAACTTCGTTCCAGAACCGTCAGCGGCGTGGGTCAGGCTGGCAATGACAGTCAGCTCGTCCCGTGGCTCGGCCGTCAGATCCCTGTAGAAGCCGAGGACGTTGCGGGCTGCCGTGAACGGATGCGCAATCAGCCCGCCGTGTATAGTTGGCCCCACCGGGTGCAGCGCGAACTCGAACCCCGTCACGACACCAAAATTGCCGCCGCCGCCACGGAGAGCCCAAAATAGATCCGGGTTTTCGTCCTCCGACGCTTGCAACACCTCGCCAGAAGCTGTCACTAACTCGGCCGAGACCAGATTGTCGATTGTAAAGCCATACTTGCCCATCAGGAAGCCGAAACCACCGCCGAGCGTTAGTCCCGCGACCCCAGTGCTGGACACAGCACCCCCGGTCGTTGCGAGTGC
>JANNSW010000327.1:0-7324 GCA_031403055.1 Hyphomicrobiaceae bacterium
GGTGAACCCTGTCGCCAAAAGGAAGAAGCCGCGGCCGCCCGCAAAACGCCGCATCAGGCCAGCTTCTCTCGGGCTAAACCCGATGATTGGCCGCCCCTGGCGCAACCCCTAGCGGATACCGCACTCAGATGGATACCCCATATCCGAAATTCGGGCATGAGCCCAGCGCCAACCGGCTCGCAAATGTCGAAATCGCTCCGTTAGCGACTCCCTGACCCAGCGATCGTGATCTCGTCACCCTGTTTGGAGATCGCCAGATGTGAGAATTTGCTGTGGGCAGTAGCGCCGTGCCAGTGCTTGTGCCCCGCCGGAATGATCGCCAGATCGCCCGGCCTCAGCACATGCTCGCCAGAATCGTCCGCTACAATCCCCTCGCCTGAAGTTGCGATGAGAACTTGATCGACTTTGTGAAAATGAAGGTGATTACGCGCGCCCGGTTCGAAGTTGCACATGTAGATATCGAGATCGGCGCTATGCGGTGCGCTCGTCAGGCATTCGAAGTCGATCTTCCCGCCGAAGTAGAGGTCCCCGACTGCAGCTTCTTTGTCAACTGAGCCGCTGCGAACGATTTTCATGAAATGACTCCTTCCGAAATTCGAGCGGACGCCGCTTGCTCGTACTCGCGAACAAGCTCCCAAAGATCACCCGACTGGCTTCCCGTGCCAGCGACCAATCTTTGCACGACGTCCATGAGGTCCGTTCTGACCCCGAGACGATGCGCCAACGCTGTCGCGAGCGAGATATCCTTCATTGCCAAGGCCCTCGAGAAGCCCCAATCACCCACCTTCGCCGTTTCGACGGTATCCTGGAGCATACCATTATCGCCCCATGAACCCCTCAGCGTCTCCAGCATCGTTTCTACGGTAAGACCGGCGACCATGCCGTAGGTGAGCCCCTCAGCCACGAGCGCAGTGTGCGCCAGCCCCATGAAGTTGAGCAGCAGCTTCATCACGGATCCTGTGCCTACAGATCCGCAATGAATTGTCTCGCTCCCCATGATCGAAAGCACCGGCAGAGCCCGGTGGAAGGCCTCTTCCGAAGCGCCCACCATGATCTTCAGCGTCGCTTCTTCTGCTCCGGCAACTCCGCCCGTAACCGGCGCATCGGCAAAGGCGCTCCCGTGCCTCTCGATTTCGGCGGCGACTTTGCGAGCGACTGAAGGATCGTTGGTGCTGGTGTCGATCCAGAGGCTACCGGGCTTCAAGGCAGCGACGAGACCACCATCGCCCAAGGCAACTCGGCCGATTTCCGCAGGGCCAGGCAGCGACGTCAGGATGAGCGAGCATTTGGCAGCGAGCTCCGCAGGAGACCCCACGGGTACGGCTCCCAGCTCGGTCAGCACGGTGGCTTTGCCTGCCGCGACATCATAGACGGAGAGCGACCCGAAAGCCCGGAGAAGGTTCCGTGCCATCGGCACACCCATCTGTCCAAGGCCAAGAAATCCAAGGGACTCCGGTTTCGTTGTGCTCATCGAGTTCATTTTCTCGCAGGGAAGCCAGGAACAATGAGCCTAGTCCGGCGCTCTCCCTATGAATACCGCTTTCTCGCCACAGCGAGCAATTCTGGGCGTGTCGCGGGACGCAATTCGCATGGACCGTATGGGAAACCGCCCGAACACGGCCATTCCTGCCCGGCAATAGCGCCTGATGGCCGGGCTGATTGGAGCAGTGCCGTGAGGCAGGTCATAAGGGGCAGCTGACAGTTAGCCTGTCAAATCTATGGCGGATTCGCCACGTGGCCTCGCGGCGCGGCGCATCACTGTCGCTCGTCGAAAATCATAGTGGCAGAAGGTCGCTGCCTCGCTCGCACGTGATTTCCCATTCTTTGGTGCCAGCGCCGGCGTAGTGAGGAAAGCCGGCTCCCTGGAAGACCCAGTTCAAGTACTCCACGAACGGCAGTCCCGCCTCGGTCCGAAACAGCCCATCGGCGCAAGAGTCCGGCAGCTGAATTCCGTACGGCGAACCGCCGCTCACGTTCTCCTTATGAAGCCGGTCAGGAGCCAGGGGGAGGATGAATAGACGTGCCTCCGGCCAAGAGCGGGAAGAGCTGCTGCGTCTAAGCAGCGCCCCAACCGGCCACTTCTGGAATGCGGGAGCTCCTGCCAAGCGCCGATCGCCTCCGGCCGGCGGCTGGCTGGCATGATCGTTGCTCCACACTCCGCAGCAAAGCCTCGGAGCGCTGCAATGCGCGGCCGGCGCCGATCCGGCTTTGCGAGGCAGTCCACCGCCCGTGGACTTGAGCATCTCGTGCAAGCGGAGCCGAAGAATGTCCACGATTGGGAGTTGGGATCAACTGCAGAGTTGGCCGCTCATCGGTATTCATGCCGTCGTCACCCAAGACGGTAAGCTGCTCACTTTCGGCACGAATCCGAGCGGCCAGCAGGGCGCCATGATCCACGATCTGTGGGACCCTGTCACCGGCGTTCACGAGACGATTGATCATCACACGCATACGCCGACCGACATCTTCTGCTCCGCGGCGATCATCATTCCGGGCACGGACAAGATCCTGATCGCCGGCGGCGACGCCCGCCCGCTCGGCCACACGAATCTCGGCGTGTCCGACGTCAACCTGTTCGACGCAGTCACACATGATGTGTCGCCGGACAGCCATGGCAGCATGGCCTTCGCGCGCTAGTACGCAACCGCGATCGCCCTGACGGACGGGCGGATTTTGGTCATGGGCGGTCTCGACGATCACGGCCAGGGAGTGACGGCGCCCGAGGTCTACACCCCAGGCGTCGGCTGGAAAACGCTGACCGGGGCGGCCGATCCGGACATGCTCACGGCCAATACCTACCCGCGCGCATTCGTCAACGAGGACGGCAAGGTCGTCTACTTCACGACGGCCCATCGCGGCGACTTCAAGACCGACCTCGTGCTGCTCGATCCTGCGGGCGACGGCTCGATCACGCGGATCGGCTCCGTGCCGTTCGACTACAGCGCGGACTCCCAGGCCGTGATGTACGCGCCGGGCAAGCTGCTGGTGACCGACGCCGGCACCGGCTTGTGGAAGATCGACATCAACGGCGACGCGCCCGTGGCCGAGCGGATCGCAACGCTGTCGCAGGAGCGCAACTATGGCAACATGACCGTGCTGGCGGATGGCACCGTCATGATCAACGGCGGAACCGGCTCCGCGAACCTGCAGGCCTTCGCCGACAAGACGCCCCTCCTCTGGGATCCGCGGACAGGCGAGCTGACCGAGCTGCCCGACGAGGCCAATCCACGCCTCTACCATTCGACCTCCGTTCTGCTGCCGGACGGCAGCCTGCTCTCGCTCGGCGGCGGCGCTCCCGGCGAGCAGAGCTACCTCGACGGCCAGGTCTACCGGCCGGCCTATCTGTTCGATGCCGACGGCAATCCTGTCGATCGCCCGGTGATCGTCGACGCGCCCGAGCATCCGCGTTCGGGCAGCACCTTCACGATCACGGTCGATGATGCGGCCTCGATCGAGCGGCTGACGCTCGTAAAGAACGGCGCCGTGACCCACACATTCAACATGGAGGCGCGGGCGGCTGAGCTCGTGTTCACGGTCGGCCCCGACAACAGGCTCGAGGTGACGCTCCCCGGTGTCGAGGGCGGCATCGTCGCCGGCACGTGGATGCTGTTTGCCTGGGATGCGAGCGGCGCGCCATCCATTGCCGCGATGGTCAACGTCGATCCCGTGTTCGGGACCGGCGGGACAGCCGACGCCAGCAATCTCCTCAGAAACGGCAGCTTCGAAACGGCCGCCGACATCAACGGCTCGCTCGAGCTCAACTTCGTTCTTGGTTGGACGTCATCGCAGCAGAGTTTCGATCTCTGGAGCGACGGCCATCTCGGCTATCGTGCCACGGACGGCAGAACCTTGATCGAGATCGACGCCGAGCTCGGCACCCTCGCACAGGAGGTCGGGACCGCCAGAGGCGAGCTCTACGGCCTCTCGTTCGACCTCGTGGGGCAGCCCGGTGCCGGTCTCGGATCGGACCTGGAAGTGCGCTGGAACGGAGAGGTGATCGCCACGCTCTCGGCTGACGACGGACTCGCTCAGCGTGTCGAGCTCGAGCTGATTGGCACCGGCGGCGGGGACGTGCTGGCCTTCCGGACGGCTGGCGGCGAGGCCGGTACGTCCGGCGGCCTGATCGATCAGGTGGTGCTGGAGGTGCTCGGATATGGTGACGGCAGGCCCGATGCGCTCGGCCGCATCATCGGCGACGAGCAGGCCAACACGATCAGGGGCAGCAACTACGCCGACGTGATCCTGGCCTATGGCGGCGACGACGTGATCGTCGGCAGGAGCGGCAGCGACAGGATCCTTGCCGGCCAGGGCAATGACGAGCTCGATGGCGGCGACGGCAACGACAGCCTTCGCGGCAACGGGGGTTCGGATACGCTCGAGGGCGGCGCCGGAAACGACACGCTGGAGGGCGGCAGGGGCGACGACCTGCTGATCGCCAGCTCCGGATCGGACCGCTATTTCGGCGGCTGGGAGCTCGATACTCTCGATCTCTCGAGGCTCAATGCCAGGGTCGATCTCGATCTTTCGCGGGGCCGGTTCACCAGCTCGGCCGGCGACGGCAAGCTCCAGAGCATCGAGCAGGTGATCGGATCGAGCCGCAATGACATCCTTTGGGGCAGCCGGCGCGACGATGTCATTCATGGCGGCGACGGCGCGGATCGGATTCGCGCCAACAGGGGTGACGACGTTCTGTCGGGCGGGGCGGGCGCCGACACGTTCGAGTACTACACGACGGACGTGGTCAACCGGAGTGGCGGCCGGACTTTCGGAACAGACACCATCCTCGACTTCGATGCCGGCGATGGCGATCGGCTCGACTTCCGTCAACTCGTCCGCAGTGCCGACCTGTTGACGATCGAGGATACCAGCGCGGGGGTCGTGATCTCGGCCGAGATCGGCACGGCGAATGTCGATGTCGTGCTGCTCGGGGGCGTGCACCGTCTCACTCTGCAGGATCTGATCGACGACCACGCGATCCTGCTATGATGGGCGGCGGGGTTGCGTCAATGGAGCGATGCGCCGTATCCCTCCGGCGCCGCCCTATTCATACAGCTTGTACGCCTTGGCCACCTGGTTGTTCACCAGGTTGATGCCGGCTTCCTGGGCTGTGGGGGTGCCACCCGTGTCCAGTCAACCAAAGGTGTCGGGGAGCGTGGCTTTCTTCTTGGTCATGAACTCGTTCAACGCTTCGTCTACGCCCGCATCGAGGGTGGGGGCATCGTAGTCCTTCAGCCACTTGGCCGCGACCGCGGTCGCGCGGTCCTCGGTACGTTTCTCGCCCTCGGCCAGCCATTGCTCGTAGGAGTTGTTGTCACCGATGGTCGAGCGGTAAAAGCACGTCTCGAAATTATCCTGGGTGTGCTTGCTCCCGAGGAAATGCGTCTGGTTGGCGTTGCGAACCTCGCGGATCGCCGACAAAGCCTGGCCGTTCTCGCTCAAATCGATGCCGTCGGCAAAGCGCTGGTGCATGGCGCACTGATCGGCATCCATCACGAACTTGGCAAACGAGGACACCAGCCCGCCCTCCAGCCAGCCCGCGGCGTGCAGCACGAAATTGGTGCCGGCGAGCAGCGTCGGGATCATGGTCTGGGCGCTCTCGTAGGCGGCCTGGGCATCGGGAAGCTTGGAGGCGCACAAGCCCCCGCCCGAGCGGTACGGGATGCCGAGCCGACGCGCGAGCTGGGCCGCGCCATAGATGACGAGCGAGGGCTCGGGCGTGCCGAACGTGGGGGCACCCGACTGCATCGACATCGAGGAGGCGAACACGCCGAACACGACCGGGGCACCCTTGCGGCAGAGCTGCGTCGTCGCCGCGCCGACCAGCACCTCGGCCCGCACCTGCGTGAGCGTTCCGGCATGCGACACCGGGCTCATCGCGCCCGACAGGATGAACGGCGTGACGATCGTTGCCTGGTTCGCGCGCGCATAGACCTTCAACGCGCCCAGCATGATGCCATCGTAGGTCATCGGCGAGTTGACGTTGATCAGGTTGATCAGCACGCAGTTGTTGTCGACGAACTCGGCTCCGAACAACAGCTTCGCCATGGTGACGGAATCCTCGGCCCGCAGCGGATGCGTGACCGATCCCATGAACGGCTTGTCCGAATACTTGATGTGCGCATAAACCATGTCGAGATGGCGCTTGGAGACCGGCACGTCGACCGGCTCGCACACGGTTCCGCCCGAGTGATGGATCGCGGGCGCCATGTAGGCGAGACGGACGAGGTTCTGGAAATCCTCGATGGTGCCGTAGCGGCGCACGCCGCCGAGATCGCGCACGAAGGGCGGCCCGTAGACGGGCGCGAACACGGTCGTCTTGCCGCCGATCTCCACGGAGCGCGCCGGATTGCGGGCGTGCTGGGTGAAGGTCCGAGGGGCGGTCGCCTGGATGATCGAGCGACAGAGGCCGCGCGGAAACCGGAGCCGGGGCACCATGTTGCCCTTGGCGTCCTCCCAGCGCGTGACGGAGGCGCCGACATCCATCCACATCTTGACGGTTTCCTCGTCGTCGCGGATGTCGATGCCGATCTCCTCCAGCACCAGATCGGCATTGGCCTCGATCAGCTGCAGCCCCGCCTCGTCGAGGATCTCATACTCCTTGATTCTGCGAACGATGGCGGGAAGCTGGTTGATCGGGGCATTGCGCCGGGCCGAGCGCCGGGCCTCCGCGCCACCGCCGCCGCGCCGCCGCCGGCCGCTGCCTTCGCCTTCGGGCTTGTCGTCATGCGGGTCGGACATGGGTGCTCATCCTCGAGGAGCGGGTGCCAGCGAGGCGCCCAGCGATGAGCTTCGATCCTTGAAGAACATCAGCGCCCGAAAAGCGTCCTCTGGCGCCAAAGGAAGGCCGGAATGCGACATGGGGTCGAGGCTGCGGTGCGCAGGAGCTCACGCGGCCGCGTGCGTCCGCTTCGAGGGCCTCGCGGAAGAATCTGGACCGTGCCACGGTCGCGAGTGACCCGTTCCAGACAGTTTGCTCGAATGCAACGGCCTGTGGCGCGTCGATCACTGGTCACATAGCTTGTAAATGCACGCAATGAAGGGCTTTCCGTTGTGAATATTAAAATTTTGAGCCTCTTGCAAAACTCCAGCAGCTCGACCCGTCGTCGGCTTGCTGAGGCCCTCGGCGGGACGCCTTGTTGATGCATGTCATGGCATGCTGCCGTCACCTCTGTAATTTGAACGCACTTCGACCGTCGGCTCCCTTCAATTGCGTTTCGGCGCAACCCGGCGCGGCTACGTGACGAGTCGCATGATCTGCTCCACGGCCACGACCAGAATGCCGAACATCAGATGGCAGAACACCTTGGCTGACCCGCGCACGCGT
>JANNSW010000328.1:0-6341 GCA_031403055.1 Hyphomicrobiaceae bacterium
CGATGACGAGATTGGCGTCCTTGCCCGAGATCCCGACGGCTTTGCCCCCCGCCCGGTTGATCGCGGCGGCGATCTCCTTGTTGATCTTGCCGGCCAAGACCTTCTCGACGATCTCGACCGTCGGCTTGTCGGTGACGCGCAAGCCATGCACGAACTCGGACTTGATCTCGAGCCGCTTCAGCATCTCGCCGATCTGGGGACCGCCGCCATGGACGACGATCGGGTTCACGCCCGACAGCTTCAACTGCACGATGTCGCGCGCAAAGGCGGCCGCCAGCTCCGGGTCCCCCATGGCGTGCCCGCCATATTTGACGACGATCGTCTTGTCGTCGTAGCGCTGCATGAACGGCAACGCCTCCGAGAGGATGCGCGCCTGCTCCTGCGCGGCGAGCGCTGTGGGCTTGGCTGTGCTGCTGCTGGTCATGGTCGCCCCATCGTGATGCCGATTGGCGCGGAGTTATAGCGGCGCGCGCGGCCGCGGCAACCGTAGGTCGGACCGAGGGCGCTTTCCACGCCCGATGTCCGACGCCGCGGAGTGGTGCTGTGGGACATCCGCCGGGTGGGGGCCGGATCGCAAGTTGAGCCAACGCGCGGAACCTGCTTAATCTCGGGACGCACAAATCCTGTCCACGCGAGGGGTTGTCGGCATGAGTGGCGTTGCGAGCAATCCAGACGGCCCGATCGACGTGCTCGTGAGCTATTCGAGCCGGGACGTGGAGGCGGCGAAGGCGCTGCAAGCGCTGCTCGAAGGCAAGGGCTTGCAGGTCTGGCGCGACGCGACCGAGCTTCAACCGGGCGATCCGTTCATAGCCAAGATCAACGACGCGCTCGACAAGGCGGCCCGGGTGATCGTGCTCTGGTCGCATGCGTCGATCAAATCGACCTGGGTGCAGGGCGAAGCGGAGAGGGCGCGCGGCAAGCAGAAGCTGATCCCGTTCAAGCTCGACGATTGCGAGCTGCCCGCGCCTTTCAACGTGCTGCACACGCCGCCGCTGGCAGACGTGACGAAGAACCCCGACCTCATCATCCGCGCGCTCGGCACGGCGCTCCTTCCGGGCGGCGGACTTCACATCCCCGCTCAAAAGCCCCGCATCGACATCTCCCGCCTGCCCACCACCTTCGCGCAAAGACTCTTCGGCCGCGAGCAGGAGATGGCCGCCCTCTTCGCTGCCTGGGATGGCGCGGGCGCGGACAAGACCAACATCCTCGTGCTCGACGCCATGGGCGGCACGGGCAAGACCGCGCTCATCAACCACTTCGTGCAAGGGTTGCAGACGGGCGGCTGGCGTGGCGCGGAGGCCGTGTTCGTCTGGTCGTTCTATTCGCAAGGGACGGACGAGGGGAAACAGGCCTCCGCCGACCTCTTCTTCTCGAAGGCGCTTGCCTGGTTCGGCCACACGGGCGACGTGCCGAAGTCGCAGCACGACAAGGGCGTCCTCCTCGCAGATCTCGTGCACGCGAAGCGCACGCTGCTCGTGCTCGACGGCCTCGAGCCGCTGCAGTACGGCCCGTCGCGGCGCGCGGGCGGGCAGGGCGACGCGGGGCTCACGGGCGGGTTGCGCGACGAAGGACTGAAGGCGCTCTTCAGGCAGCTCGCGGCCGACAATGCGGGGCTACTGCTGGTCACGACCCGCCTCAAGGTGCCCGACCTCAAAGGCACGCAGGCGCCGGCCGTGATCACGCGGCCGCTCACCCGCCTCGATGCCCACGCGGGCGTCGGGCTGCTGAAGGCCCTTGGCGTCGATGGGAAATTCGAGGAGCTGAAGGCGCTGGTGGAGGACCTGCGCGGCCACGCGCTGGCCTTGAGCCAGATCGGCACCTTCCTCGCGAAATTCCACGACGGCGACATCCGCCGCCGCGATCTGGTGCCCACGCTCGTCGAGCTTGGCGGGGACGCCGAGCGCGATCCCTTCCGCGTCATGTTGGCCTACGAGACCCAGTTCCGCCGGCAGATCGCAGAGCAGGTGGAGAAGGGTGCGAAGGCGGAGGACACGGCGGCGTCGAAACAGCTCTCGCTCCTCTTCCTGATGGGTCTTTTCGACCGGCCGCTGGAGCGCAAGGTGCTCGACGCCCTCCTCGCCCCGCCCGCCATTGCCGGCCTGACCGAGGGCCTCGCCGGCGTCTCGCGCACTCAGTGGATGTATGCGGTCGAGTCCTTGCGCGACCTCGGCCTCCTCCTCCCCAAGGACCAGGACGCCCCCGACGACCTCGACGCCCATCCGCTGGTGCGCGAGTACTTTGGTTTGCGATTGGAGCAGGAACGGCCCGAGGCGTTCGAGGCGGCGCATGGGCGGCTGTACGATTTCTATCGGTTCCAGGGGTTGCCGCCTGCGCTACAGGACCCCGTTGCTTATGCCTTGCTCGGCGATCAGGTTGCCTACCCGAACTACGGCGCCAAGCGGACGGTCGACGATTTGATCGCGGGTCGCATGAATGAGCAAAGCCGGGCGAACACGGCGCCGGCTCTGCTGAAGGCATCTCATGACCAGCTCCGCGCCGCCGCCAAGCTGATCGACGGGCCGGAGTGGAAAGAGGCGCTCGCGGCCTTTCTCCCGGAGAACGGCAACGACATGCAGCCGCTGTTCGCGGCCATCGGCCATGGCGCGGCGGCCGGGCGGCATGACGAGGCGTTCAAGGAGGTCTACTGGCCGCGCATCGCGCGGGGCAACGAGAAGTTCGCGACGAAGAAGCTCGGCCTCTACGGCTCGGACCTGGCGGCGCTCGCGCAGTTCTTCGCCGAGCCGTTCGCCAAGCCCGCGCCGGGGCTCTCGCCCGCCCGCCAGGCCCTGGTGCTCAACCTGGCAGGCTTCCGCTTGCGCGCGCTCGGCCGGCTCGGCGAGGCGGTGGAGCCGATGCGGGTTGGTGCCGGAATTCAAGCGAAGAACGAAGATTGGAAAAATGCAGCTTCTGGCCACGGCAACCTGTCCGAGCTGCTGCTGACCATCGGGCGGGTGGCGGGCGCGGACGGCGCCGTCGCCGCGGCCGAGCAGAGCGTCGCCCATGCCGACCGCTTCGGCCAGGAAGCACGCAGCCAGCAGGCCATCGACGGCGCCAGGTTCCAGCGCATGGTCGGCGCTACCCAGCTCGCCGACGCGCTCGCCGAGGCCGGGAGCTGGGGCGAGGCCGCCGCCCGCTTCCGCGAGGCCGAGGCGCTGCAGCGCGAGCGGCAACCCGACCTGCCGCTCCACTATTCGCTGCGAGGCTATCAATGGTGCGACGTCCGCCTCGCCCAGGGGCGGGCGGGGGAGGTGGGGGAGCGGTTTGCCTACCTCGTGTCTGTGCGTCAGCCAGGCGACTCGCTGCTCGACCGAGCGCTCGAAGACCTCGCCGGAGGCCGCGCCGCCGCCGCCCTCCGTCCTCCCGGACCAGCGACGGCCGGCGGCCGGAGCGCCGATCCGGGATCCAGCGGAGACTCCGGGCCGCAGGCCCGTCCGAAAAAGGAAAGTCAGAGCTTGCCGCCCCTGGGTCCCGGATCGGGCGCTGGCGCGCCCGTCCGGGAAGACGGAAAGGGGGGGCTCGGATCGCCAGTTCGTGGCGTCCGGGAAGACGGGGGCGAGGCCGCGCGCCTGCTCGACGCCGCCGTCGAGGGCCTGCGGGCGGCGGGACAGGTCCAATATCATGCTCCCGGCCTCCTCGCCCGCGCCGCGTTCCAGCGCGAGACGGGCAGCGACCAGCTCGCCTCCAAGGACCTCGGCGAGGCCTTCGACATCGCCACCCGTGGCGGCATGAGGAGCCACCTCATCCCCGCCCATATCGAGAGCGCCGGGCAGAGCCTCGCCAAGGGCGATGCGGACGCCGCCGCCAAGGCGCTCGACCGCGCGCAGGCGCTCATCGCCGAGACCGGCGCGCGGCGCGGCGAGCCGGGGCTGCTGCTGGCGCAGGTCGGGCTTGCACTGCAACGCTCCGACCGTCCGGCGGCGGAGAGGACGACCGCCGCCCTCGTCGCCCTCATGCGCGCGGGCGATCTGTGGGATATCTGCCGGGGCTCGAGCGCGTCTGCGGCACCGAGCTCAAAAATCTCCGCGCCGAGCGCGCCGCCTTCGACCAGCGCGAGGACGAGGCGTTCGCGGCGGCGAAAGGCGAGGGCGGCGATGCCTCCGCCCCCGGCGCCGATCTTCAGCGCAGGCTCGACGAGCTGCTGAAAAGCTCCGAAGCCGCGCCAACCGAGCCAGCACCTGTCGCCAGGAAATCCGGCATCATCCCGGCCCTGCGCCGTTTCTTCACCCGCCGCTGACCGCCCCCCTCTCGAGAAATACATCACCTGAACCCTACGAATGGACTGTAGGTCGGACTGACGCCGGCCTCGGGCCGGGGGAAGTCCGACGGGTCAGGAGGTGTCGGACTTCGCGAACAGCTCAGTCCGGCCTACAGGTGCATAGGTCCCGGTTTCCTCGAGCACGCATTCCGGCGCGGCCGGTTGGAGAGCTCACCCGGCCGCCTTCTCCCGCGTCGAGCCGGAAGCTCGCCTCCGGCTCGACGGGAGAAGGAAAAATTGCCGCATCGCCCCACTTTTTTCCCCTCTCCCCGGCGCGGGAGAGGGTGGCGCGAAGCGCCGGGTGAGGAGCCGATGTCCGACGCTGCGGAGTGGTGCTGTCGGACATCCGCCGGGCGGTGCCCGCCGTCAGTCCGACCTACGGCCCATACCGCTTCTGGCACTTCTCCAGCATGAACTCGTTGATCTCGGAGACGAGCTGGCCCTGGAACAGGCCGAACGTCTCCTCCAGCTTGGCAACCGTCCAGATCGCGCTCTTCAGCACGCTCGGGGCCTCGATGTTGCCGATCCCCAACGACGCGCTCACCGCCTTGCCGGCCGCGAATTCGAGCTTGGGCGCCAGCGTCAGCTTGATGTCGGTGACCTCGCCCTCGCGCTCGACCGCGCAGCTGATCTGGTGCTCCGGGATCACCAGCTGGTAGGTCGGCTCGCTCAGCGCTTTCAGCAGGATCTCGCGCTTGACCGACAGGTCGACCCCGCAGCGCGCATCGCCCAGCGACCAGTCGATGCTCTTGGCCTCGATCCCTTGCTTGATCGCGTCCTTGGCCCAGGTCTTCGACAGCGCGCAGGCGAGGTCGGCCCCGCTCGCCGCCTTCTTCAGGATGATCTCGCAGATATCCTTCTCGCAGGCTCTGAGCTTCTCCTTCTCGTCGGCCGGCACCTCGAAAGCAAAGGCCGAGGCCGCCGTCAGCACGGCGACCGCAGCCAGAATTGCAGGGCTGGAGCCCCAGGCAAGTGCACGCATCGAGGTTCCCCCGAGTTGATGAAAATCCGGCCCCCCGGCGCCGCTATCCTGGCCCGGACGGGCGCAGGAATGGACTCCCAATCGTGGCGGCTTTCTGGCAGGCGCCGGCAATCTGCACAGAGGAATGCCGTCCTGCGGCTGCGACAGATCGCCGTCACCTTGCCGTTTGGCCACGAATTGTCTAAAGGGCAGGTGCTTTGGCATCGCGCGCAGGGAATTCTGGAGGGGTGAATGGACATCGGTTCCTCGAAGGGCCATCCGGCCATGGACTACCGCGAGCACGCACGGACCTATGCGGGCTTCCTCAAATTCACGCAGGTGTCGGTCATCGTCCTCGTCATTCTGCTGGCGGGCATGGCCTATTTCCTGACCTCGTGACGTCATGACGGCGTCGACACATCCCCGTTGCCGGGCATTCCCCCGGTCGCTCGTTTTTCAGTCGTTGCAAGTGGCCCGATGATCACGATTGGCGTAACGGCGGAACGGGCGGGCGAGCCGCGCGTCGCGCTCACCCCCGAGACCGTGAAGAAGCTCGCCGGCAAGGGCTGCCGGCTCATTGCCCAGGCGGGTTGTGGCCTGCAATCGAGCATCCGCGACAGGGACTTCGAGGCCGCCGGCTGCAAGATCGTCGCAACCGCCGCCGAGGTGCTGGCCGAGGCGAGCGTGCTCTTGAAGGTGCGCCGGCCGCTCGCCCCCGAGGCAGCCGCCCTGAAGCCGGGTATGGTCGTCGTCGCCATGCTCGAGCCCTATGGCGAGCGTCCCGACCTCGACGCGCTCGCTGCCCGCGGCATCACCGGTTTCGCCATGGAGCTGATGCCGCGCATCTCCCGCGCTCAGTCGATGGACGTGCTCTCCTCGCAATCGAACCTCGCCGGCTACAAGGCCGTGATCGATGCGGCGGCGGTTTTCAACCGCGCGCTGCCGATGATGATGACGGCGGCGGGAACCGTGCCGGCGGCCAAAGCCTTCATCATGGGCGCGGGCGTCGCCGGCCTGCAGGCGATCGCCACCGCGCGGCGCCTCGGCGCCATCGTCACCGCGACCGACGTGCGCCCCGCCGCCAAGGAGCAGGTCGCCTCGCTCGGCGCCAAGTTCGTCGCCGTC
>JANNSW010000329.1:0-10449 GCA_031403055.1 Hyphomicrobiaceae bacterium
CTTTTCGACGCTGCGGCCGCGCGGCGCGCCTGTCCGCAGCATCGGGGCGGATGCGTCGGGCCCGGTGAGCTTCATGGACGTGTGGGACGCCATGTGCCGGACCATCATGTCGGCGGGCGCGCGGCGCGGCGCGATGATGGGGACGCTCAGGTGCGATCATCCCGACATCGAGCACTTCGTCGCGGCGAAGTCGGACGCGGCGCGCCTGCGCAACTTCAATGTCTCGGTGCTGGTGAGCGACGCGTTCGTTGCGGCGGTTCGAGCCGATGCCGCCTGGCCACTCACGTTCGCGGGCAAAGTCTACCGGACCGTCGGCGCGCGCGATCTCTGGCAGCGGATCATGCGCGCCACCTACGACTACGCCGAGCCGGGCGTGATCTTCATCGACCGCGTCAACGCTCTGAACAACCTCAGCTATTGCGAGACGATCACGGCCACGAATCCGTGCGGAGAGCAGCCACTTCCCGCCTACGGCGCGTGCCTGCTCGGCTCGATCAATCTCGCCCGGCTGGTGCGCGAGCCGTTCACCCCAGCCGCCCGGCTCGACGAGGACCGGCTGGCGGAGATCGTGCCGGTCGCGGTGCGCTTTCTCGACGATGTGATCGATGTGTCGGGCTATCCGCTGGCGGCCCAGCAGGCCGAAGCGGCCGCCAAGCGCCGGATCGGGCTCGGTTTGACGGGGTTGGCGGATGCGCTCGCCATGTGCGACGCCCGCTACGACAGTGCGGAGGCCCGAGCGCTGGCGACGCGCTGGATGGGGCTGATCGAGCGCCATGCCACGCTCGCGAGCGGTGGTATCGCCCGCGAGAAGGGCAGCTTCCCGCTCTATGATGCCGGGCGGTTCCTGGCTTCGCCCGGGATCGTTCGGCTCGATGCGGACGTGCGCGCGGCCATCGCCGCGGGCGGCATCCGCAACGGCCTGCTGACCTCGATTGCGCCGACTGGGACGATTTCGCTGTTTGCCGGCAATGTCTCGAGCGGCATCGAGCCCATTTTCGACGTCACGGCGCGCCGCCGGATCCTCGCTCGCGACGGCAGCACGCGCGAGGAGGAGGTCGAGGACTACGCGCACCGCCTGTTCCGCAAGCTCCACGGCGCGAGCGCCCGCTTGCCGGAAGCCTTCGCGCGCGCAACCGAGATCGCGCCGCAAGCCCACCTCGCCATGCAGGCCGCGGTCCAGCGCCACGTCGACAGCTCGATCTCCAAGACCATCAATTGCCCTCGTGAGATCGCGTTCGATGAGTTCCAGTCGATCTATCTGGACGCCTTCGACCTCGGTCTCAAGGGCTGCACGACGTTTCGCCCGAACACCGTCACCGGGTCGGTGCTCGCTCAATCGAGCAGCCAGAAGGGCTCGCGGCCCAAGGATGGCTCACCCCAGACCCGGCCGCTCGCGCCGGATGCGGCCACCACCCCGGATGGCCCGCACCCCAGTGGCGATGTCGTCTACATGGCCAAGCCGCTGGAGCGCGATCCCGTGCTCGAAGGCTTCACCTACAAGCTCAGATGGCCCGATTCCGATCACGCGATCTACATCACCGTGAACGACACCTCCAAGGACGGCAGGCGCCGGCCGTTCGAGATCTTCATCAACTCCAAGAACCTCGAGCACTATGCCTGGACCGTCGCGCTCACCCGCATGATCAGCGCCGTGTTCCGGCGCGGCGGCGATGTCGCTTTCGTCGTCGAGGAGCTGAAAGCCGTATTCGATCCGCGCGGCGGCCAGTGGATGGAGGGGCACTACGTGCCGAGCCTGCTGGCGGCGATCGGGGGCATCATCGAGACCCACATGATCCGGATCGGCTTCCTGCCCCAGCCCGGCACCATGGCCCCCGAGCCGTCGCGACCGGCGTTGCGAGCTGTTGCCGGCGATCCCAGGCCGCGGCATTGCCCGCGCTGCTCTTCGCCCACCTATGTCCGCAGCGAAGGCTGCTGGTCGTGCAGCACGTGCGGGTTCTCGACCTGCACCTGAACATCGGGGGGATCGCCGTGCCACACGACACTGCGCCTCGGCCGCGCTCAGCGGCGCAAGCGCACGCCCAGGCGCAACGAATTGACCGAGTAGTCGCGCCCTGGCTCGCTGGAGCTGAACTGCAGATGCTCGTAGTCGCCCAGCAGCGCCCACTCGCGCGAGACGATGTACTCGCTGCCGAGACGGGCGCTCAGCTCCTCCTCCTGGATCGCCGCGCCCTGGTAGTCGGAAAAGGTCGCGCCGAGGCCGGCCGTGACGGCCAGGGTGCGCCGGAGCTCATGGCGAACCTCGAGGTCGACGGTCTGGCCCAGCACGCCGGCCGCACCTGCCAGCGTCGTCGGCTCGAGTGTGCTCGCGGCTTCGAGCCGCACTGTCGTCAGCGCCGAGGGCTGCCAGGTCAGCGAGCCGTCGAGCACGAGACCGTCGACGCCACCAAGGCTCGCATCGTCGGGATCGAGCGCGGCACGGCCGACCGCGAGCTCCCCGCGCAGCTTCGGCGCCAGCTCGAGGAAGGCGCCGACCCGCAACTCTCTGGTGGTCGCATCGCGCAGCCGCCCGTCGCTGCCCGCGACCGCATCGAAGCTGCGCCTCCCCCCAACGCCCTCGACGAACAGCGACAGCCCGGGCGAGACCTCGTAGCCGGCGCGCGCCACCATCTCGCCGTCGCTGAAATCGTCGTTGGTCGAGGCCAAGCCACCGGTCGCGACGCCGGTCCCGCTAGCCGCGCCAGCGCTCTCGTTGACGCGGCGCAGCCTCACGCCCAATCGCGTGAACAGCCGATTGATGCGATGGTCGAGCGTGAGCGCAGCCGCCGTCGTCGTGATCTCGGGCCGCTCCGTCGCGCCGGTCGGGAAGTCGACCGCACTGCGGCTCTGCTGGCGCAGCTCGTGGCCGATCTCCCCGCTCAGGCTCGTCTCCTCGCTGACATCGAGCCGGCCGCGCAGCGCTGTCGTCAGCTGCCGGTCGTCCTCGGTATGGAACCGTTGGTGGAAGCTGGCGAGCGCGCTCGCCTCGGCCTCCAGCGAATGCACGCGCCAGTCCGATCGCAGCCGGAAGGACGGCCGCAGCTCCAGCACGATGTCATCGGCCCCGCCAGCCGGCGAAAGCGTGGCATTGTCGGTCACCACGGTGCTGGCGATCAGCTCCGGCAGCAGGCGGAAACCGCCGATCCGCAGGCCAGCCGGCTCGAAGGGCTGTTGCTCGTCCTCGGGATAGGCGGTCGCGGCCAAGCTCGGCTCGGGCTCGAGCGGATCCTGGTCCTGGGGCAACACGCGCAGCGCCGCCGGCTGGGCGGCGCGATCGAGCGGCGGCGCATCGGCTTCCTCGGCGAGATCGATCCGGCCATCCGCCGACAGATCGCCGTCGCTGGGGCCCTGGTCGGCGTCGAGCACGCCATCCGCGGGCTCCCCCGCCTCGCTGTCGGCACTACCCGCCACGGCCTGATCATTGGGGGCCGGGGCTTGGCTGCCCGGCTCCGGCAGCACGGCGTTGCGCGGCTGCGCCTGCTGCCCGCCAGTCCGATCGGGATCGAGACCCTGGCCGGAGGAATTGCCCGCCCCGGCCTCCTCCGCCCCGTTCTCGTCACCCCCGTCCTCGCCATCATCCGCCGCGATGTCGGTCGCGCGCAGCTGAGCACCGGTCGCTCCTTGGGCGAGGGCCGGCTGACCCGAGCAGGCGAGGAGGAGGGCCGCCGCCAGAGCAAGCGGCAGCGCCAGTCCCAACAGCTCGATCGGATGCCGGATCACATGCGCCTCGCACAGGATGCAACCGCCGAGCAGAAGCGCGGCCGATGCCTCTCGTCCCTCATGGCCCCGCGCGCCCGCGACCGCCTGCGACTGGCGCCCGATCGAGCATACGAGAGCCCCTGCACGCGGACCCGACCCTCACCACCCGCGCGTCTCGAGTTTAGGCGGCAAGGTGTTAAAGTCGGGTTTCTGGCGGTGCCATTTTGCGACGAGAAAGCGCAAGGGCTGGCAGCGGCAGCCTCTGGACAGGCGACCCGGACTCTGTCGAGACTATCCGCGGGCCGGGCGATATCCCCGGCAAGGCCCGAAACGGCCGGAAGGGAGAACGATCGAGCGATGGCACCCAGATCGATGGCACCGCGGGCCAAAGTCAAGCGGCTACCGGCCGCGACGGCCCCCAAGCCGGAGCAATCCGCTGTCAGCTCGGCGCTGCGCACGCTCGCCCTCGAGACCGAAGGATTGCGGGCGCTCGATGCGCTGCTGCGGCTGGAAGCAGCCGACGCCTTTGCAGCCGCCGTGGCGATGATCGCAGCCGCCCGTGGCCGCGTGATCGTGACCGGCATCGGCAAGAGCGGGCACATCGGGCACAAGATCACGGCGACGCTGGCCTCGACCGGCACCCCCGCCATGTTCGTCCACCCCACCGAAGCGAGCCACGGCGACCTCGGCATGATCACGCGCGACGACGTGGTGCTCGCGCTCTCCTGGTCGGGCGAGACGGTCGAGCTGCTCAACATCCTCAACTATTCGCGCCGGTTCCGCGTGCCGCTGATCGCGGTCACCTCGAGGATCGACAGCGCGCTCGCCCGCGCCGCCGAGGTGGTGCTGCTGCTGCCCCGCGCCAAGGAAGCCTGCCCGCACGGCCTCGCCCCCACCACGTCGACGACCATGCAGCTCGCGTTGGGCGACTGCCTCGCGATCGCGCTGCTCGAGGGCAAGGGCTTCACGGCCGAGAACTTTCGCGATTTCCACCCCGGCGGGTCGCTGGGCGCCAGCCTCAAATTCGTATCGGACCTGATGCATCCCGCCGCCGACCTGCCGCTCGCCAGCGAGGCGACGGTGATGAGCGAGGCGATCGTCACCATGACCGAGAAGGCGTTTGGGTGCCTGGGCGTCACCGATCGCAATGGCCGCCTCGTGGGCATCGTCACCGACGGCGATCTGCGGCGGCACATGGGAGGGAACCTGCTGGCGAGCCGCGCCGCCGATATCATGACGCGCAACCCCAAGAGCGTGCCGCCCGACACCCTCGCCTCGGCCGCGCTCGAGATCCTGAACTCTTCCAAGATCACCTCGCTGTTCGTCGTCGCCGCCGGCAAACCCGTTGGCATCGTGCATGTGCACGATCTGTTGCGGGCGGGCGTGGCATAGGCGGTCCGGCGGACGGGCGCGCCCCTCACACCAGCCTGACGACTTGCTTGCCGAGGTTCTGGCCTGCGAGCAGGCCGAGGAATGCGTCGGGAGCGGCGTCAAGCCCCTCGGCGACGGTCTCGCGGTATTTGATCGCACCACTCGCGACGAGGGGAGTCAGCTCGGCGAGCGCCTCGCGCCAGACCAATTTGTCGTCGGGCACGATGAAGCCCTGCATCCGAACCTGCATCACCAGGATCGTCCGCATGTTGGAAAGTGTGCTCGGTTGGCCGTTGTAGGACGCGATGAGGCCGCAAATGGCGACGCGCGAGAAGGGATTGACGTGCCGCATCGCTGCCTCGAACGGACAACCGCCAACGTTCTCGAAGAGGCCGTCGACGCCGTCGGGCAGCGCGGCCAGCAGATCCCCCGCAAAGCTCGGCGAGCGGTGATCGACCGCCACGTCATAACCGAGGTCGCAGACCGCATGGGCGCACTTCTGCGGGCCGCCCGCAATGCCGACCGTGCGGGCCCCCGCCCGCTTGGCGAGCTGGCCGACGACCGAGCCGACAGCCCCTGTCGCCGCCGAGACGACGACCGTATCGCCGCGCTTGGGCGCGATGATCCGGTTCAAGCCATACCAGGCGGTGACACCCGGCATCCCGACCACACCGAGATGGGCGGAGAGGGGGATCGCGGAGCCTTCGATCTTGCGCAACTCGTTGCCCGCGCTCGTCGCATAAAGCTGCCAGCCGCCATAGCCCACCACCCGATCGCCCGGCTCGAAGCCCCGATTGCGCGAGGCGACGACCTCCCCAACCGTGCCCCCGACCATGACTTGATCGAGCAGCTGGGGAGCGGTGTAGGATTTCGCGTCATCCATGCGGCCGCGCATATAGGGATCGAGCGACAGGAACAAGTGCTTCACCAGCACCTCGCCATCGCGCGGCTCGGAGGCCTGGCTCTCGACCAGCCGGAAATTGTCGCGGGTCGGCGCTCCACGCGGCCGGGAGGCGAGAACGAACGCTCTGTTGATGGCCATCCGACGTCACCCACCCGCGAGCATTGCAACGGTCCTGCGGGCCATGCGTCGCATGCACGATCGGATGTGGCAAGGGCTAAGCAGAGTTCGCCAAAGTGGTCTTCCCGGTTTGGCGATAAAACTCTGCGAAAACAAAAGAATCTAAGCAGGCATTCGTTGGTCTTCCAACGAAAGGCTGCTTAGGACAGCCCGAACAATAACCGAATCTTTTCGCGAACGGATGCGCCTCGGCGTAGGGTGCAATAGGCGTCTTCGCCGTATTGCACCTTCGGCTGGCGTTGCGATCCAGGGTGGTGCAATATGGCCTGATGAAGGCCTATTGCACCCTACAGATCCCGTGCTCGACTTGACGACAAGACGGTGCGGTTATTGTTGGGAGTGTCCTTAGAGCGCATTGCGATCCGATAGCGTCGGAACGGTCGATGCGAAGCTGCCCCGGTTGCCCCCAAGTCGCCAATCCGACACCCTCGACCCGGACGGCGCCGCAGCTGGCGACGCCGGACCTTGGCCGTGGGCTCCGCGGAGGCGTTCGGGATCCCGGCTCGCGTGCCGCCAAGCACCAGCGCCTGGCCGGGATGCCCGCTGAGCACAGCCGGCGCCCGATCGCGCCGCAGCCGCCTCACCAGAGCTTCATGCCCGGCGGAATCGGCAGGCCGGCGGTGGCGGCGCGCATCTTCTCCTGCATGGCGGCTTCCGCCTTGCCGCGTGCGTCCTGGTGGGCGGCAAGCACCAGATCCTCCACCATCTCGGCGTCGCCCGGCTGCATCAGACTCGGGTCGATCGACAGCCGCTGCAGCTCGAACTTGCCATTCATCTTCACGGTGACGAGACCGCCGCCCGAGCGCCCCTCGACCTCGAGGCTCGCCAGCTCCTCCTGCACGGTCTGCATCTTGGCCTGCAGCTCGCGCGCCTTCTTCAGTCCCTGCATGATGTCCATGGTCGTTCCTTGCCTGCTTCGCTCGTCCCCAGTCTAGAGCACATTCCGATCCAATAGAGCCGGATCGGGCGCTCCAGGTTCTTGTTTTGTCGCATTTTCTTCCGACGAACCGGTAGCCACTTCGCCGGAAAATGCTCTAAGCAGACTTTCGTTGGAAGACCAACGAATGCCTGCTTAGATTCTTTTGTTTTCGCAGAGTTTTATCGCCAAACCGGGAAGACCACTTTGGCGAACTCTGCTTAGCCGAGAGCGCTGCCCTCGTCGTCCTCGCTACCCACGTCCTCGATCAGTCGGATGTCGGTGACGGTCGCACCGGGGAAGTGTCGCAGCACCGCCTTGACGGCCGGCAGCTGGCGCACCGCCTCGATCTCGGCAGCCTTGCCCTCGCGGCGCACGGCCCCGAGCGGGCGGGCGCCGGGCTCGCGCGACAGCGAGACGCCCCAGCGCTTGCCGGTCCACTGGTCGAGCTTCTGCTTCAGGTCGTTGGCGAGACTGGGCGCCGCGCCCGCGAGCAGATGCAACTCGACCTGCGGCGGCTCGAACCGCACGAGGCTCACGCGCTCCTCGAGCTCGGTCATCAGCATCACCTCGCGCCGGCGGCCCACATAGGCGACGAGATCCTCGAAGGAGGAGAATTGCGGCGCGGCAGCCGTGGCGGGCGCCCGCAGGGCAGGCTCGGGGGCCACATCGCGATCTTGCGGTGGCGACTCGTCGTCGGGCTCAGGATAGGAATCGGCTGCGGCCGGCGCACGTCGCGGCTGCACCGGCCCGGCAGCACTGCCTTGGGCATTGATGCGGCGCACCACCTCGTCGGGTGAGGGCAACAGCGCCACATAGGCCAGCCGCACCAGCACCATCTCGGCCGCCGTTGCCGCGTCGGGCGCACGTCCCGCCTCCTCGATACCCTTCAGCAGCATCTGCCAGGCCCGCGACAGCAGGCCGACATTGAGCCGGGCGGCGAGCGCAATGCAGCGCTTGCGCTCCTCCTCGCTCAGCAGATCGCCCGGAGCCTCGGCAATCTTGGCGCGCGTGACGCCATGCACCGCTTCGGCCAGATCTCCCAGCAGCTCGATCGGATCGGCGCCATCCTTATAAAGGCTCGCGAACTGACCGAGCGCCGCCTTGCCGTCGCCGCGCAGCACCGCTTCCAACAGGTCGAGGACGCGGCCACGATCGGCAAGGCCCAGCATTGCGCGCACGGATTGAGCATTGACCTTGCCCGCGGACGTGGCGAAGGCCTGATCGAGGATCGAGAGGCCGTCACGCACCGATCCCTCCGCAACACGGGCAATCGTCTGCAGCGCCTCTTGCTCGATCGCGATCCCTTCCTTCCCGGCGATGCGCTCGAAATGGGCGGCGAGGACGCTCGCATCCACCCGCCGCAGATCGAAGCGCTGGCAGCGCGAGAGCACGGTCACTGGAACCTTGCGGATCTCGGTCGTCGCAAAAATGAATTTCACGTGCGGCGGCGGCTCCTCCAGCGTCTTCAAGAGCGCGTTGAACGCCCCCTTCGAGAGCATGTGCACCTCGTCGATGATGAACACCTTGGTGCGCGCCGACGTCGGATGATAGCGCACGCTCTCGATGATCTCGCGCACGTTGTCGATGCCGGTATTGGAGGCGGCGTCCATCTCGATCACGTCGGGGTGGCGCGACTCGATGATGGCCTGGCAGTGCTGGCCGATCGTCTCGAGCGCAATCGTCGGCCGGTCGAGGCCACCCGGCACCGAATAGTTGAGCGCACGCGCGAGAATGCGCGCGGTCGTGGTTTTGCCGACGCCGCGCACACCGGTCAGCATGTAGGCCTGTGCGATGCGCCCGGTCTCGAAGGCATTGCGCAGGGTACGCACCATCGCCTCCTGGCCGATCAGGTCCTCGAAGGATTGCGGCCGGTACTTGCGGGCAAGCACGACATAGGGTGCGCCCGGCGCCTTCTGCTCGGCCGCGGGAGCTGGATCAAGGGGGTCGTCGCCGCCCGCCGATGTCGATTTCTTCTTCGCCATGACCGAGGCATAGCCGCTTCGCTCGGATCAGGCAATTTCGCGCTGCGTCGCCGGGGCGACACCGATCGCTCCGGCGAGCCAGCGGTCGAGGAAGCGGTCGAGCCAAGAGGCGACGGCGGCTCCGTGGCGGATGTGGCCGGCGAGCTGGGCCGCGCGCGATTGCGCCCCCCGCCGTCCCTCGCGCCATTTCGCGTCCGCCGACCAGCGATTGACCAGGGCATAGGTGATCTCGGGATGGAACTGGATGCCGGCCGCAGTCCGGCCATAGCTGCAGGCCTGGTTGGGGAAATCCCGGCCCTGGGCCAGCAGCCTCGAGCCGGCTGGAAGCTCGAAGCCCTCGGCATGCCAGTGGTAGACTTGGCCCGGCCAATCGCCGAACGCCTGACCTGCTGGCGTCGGCATCACGTCGCAATAGCCGATCTCGTGCAGTTGATCCTCGTGGCAAGTAACCTTGGCGCCGAGGTACCTGGCCAGCATCTGGGCACCCAGACACACGCCCAAGAAGGGCTTGTCCTCCTTCAGCGCCACACCGATCCAATCTGTCTCGGACTTGATGAAATCGTCGGGGTCGTTGGCGCTCATCGGGCCGCCGAAGATGACGGCCCCGGCATGGCCTTGCAGCGTTTCCGGCAAGGCGCAGCCGAACCGCGGCTTCCTGATATCGAGACGGTAGCCGCGCCGGCGCAGCAGCTGGCCGATCCGGCCGGGGCAGGAATCTTCCCCGTGCATCACGATCAGCACGTCGCGCGATGCACGATGGGCCTCGTCCGCCATGTCACTGCCCGCCATCGCCCGAAGCATCCTCGCCTTCCGTCCTGCGCCGCCGCAACATCCAGCCGATCACCGGGATCGTAACGGTGTGGGGAATCAACCGCAACGCCAAGACGTAAAGATGATCGATGATCCCGGCTGGAATCAAGACCCGCCCCCAGACGAGCCCGCGATAGCCGGCGCGAGCGACGCTCGCCACGCTCCGTGCCCCGAGGATCGCCAGATAGTACGACCGTTCGGCGCCCATGCGGGCATGGAACTTTGTCGCAACCGGCCCCGGCACCAGCACCGAGATATTGACACCCTGGCCCGCGCATTCCCGCGCGACTGCTTCGCTCAGCGAGACGAGAAACGCTTTGCTCGCATAATAGGCCGCCTGATTGGGTCCAGGCACCAACCCACCGAGCGAGGCCACATTGAGGATGCCGCCGCGGCCGCGCACCAGCATGCCGGGCAGAAAGCGGCGCATCAGATCGGCTGGCGCGCGCATGTCGAGATCGGCGAGGCGGCGGATGGCGTCCGGGTCATGGGAGACGAACGGACCGGCCAAGCCGATGCCCGCATTGTTGACGAGGATATCGGCATAGGCGCCCGCCGCCTCCAGCGCCCGCTCGATTGCGTCCGCCCCT